>DATHMF010000069.1 GCA_035487355.1 Terriglobales bacterium
AAAACGCAGATAAGATCGTCTACGTATGCCTGTTGCCCAGGGAGGTCGGAGGCTGAAAACGGGGAGCGACGCTAGGCCTAAAAATTGCTTATTAACGGCTCTTGTCAGTACGGTTGGAGCTGTATCTGTTTACAAATGGATTGGCCGGCGATGCAAATCAGAAAAAGTTGTGGAAGGGGAAATTATGGGATCAGAATTGGCGCTCGAAGCTGTCCGTCAAGCCGAGCAGAAATATCGTAGCATCTTCGAGCACTGTGTTATTGGGATTTTTCAGACAACGCCGGAGGGGCAATATCTCGCCGCCAACCCGGCACTTGCTCGCATGTATGGTTACAACTCGCCCGAGGAGTTGATCGGGGCACTAACGGACATCAGCCGTCAACTCTATGTCAAACCTGGTCGCCGCGCTGAATTTCTCAAACTGGTACGTGAACATGGGAAGGTGATCGATTTTGAGTCACAAATTTATCGGCGCGATAAAAGCGTCATCTGGATTCTGGAAAGCGCGCGCCTGGTGCGAGATGAAGCCAGCGGCGAAGTACTTTATTACGAAGGCATGGTACAGGACATAACGCAGCGCAAGTTGGCCGAGGAAGAGCGCGACCAAGCTAACGCTCGCTTGGCTCTCCAATACGCGGTAACGCGCACTCTAGCGGAAGTGCGGCATCTTGGTGAGGCTTCCAGCAAGGTCGTTCAGTCGATCTGCGAAACGATGAGCTGGGATGTTGGCGAGCTGTGGTATGTGGATGCGGACGTAAACGTGCTGCGGTGCGCAGACGTTTGGTACGCACCCGGGGTAAACGTCCACGCTTTTATTGATGCCACGCAACGGGCTGCTTTTGCGCCCGGCATGGGACTTCCCGGGCGCGTGTGGTCCAGCCGCAAAGCATTTTGGGTTCCCGATGTAGTCGTAGATGACAATTTCCCGCGCGCTGCAGAAGCGGCGGAAGGAGGGCTCCATGGCGCATTTGCGTTCCCAATTATTCTGGGCGGCGAAGTGACGGGTGTGATGGAGTTCTTCAGCCGTGGGATCCATGCCCCGGATGATGATTTACTCTCGATGCTTACTGCACTGGGCACACAGATAGCCAAATTTATCGAGCGGGAGCGGATGGCAGAACAGCTTGCGCAATACACGGAGAACTGCTGAACAAACGGATTGGTAGTTGCATTTTCGTAGTCGCTTTGCCGTTAGTGCTATCAAATTGATACGCCTTGCTGATCTCGACCATGGGTAAGCGGCGCCGTTCTGCCGCCAGCGCATCACCAGCCCGAGTATGCGCTTTTTCTTTTGCAAGTAGACGGTCCCGAGCGATTTCCCACTCGGCGGCTGACACGATTTTCGGAAGCGCTTTTGTAAACTTCGTTTTCATGATGATTGTCTTTTTCAATGATTCGACGAACCAGCATTCGCTTTCTGGACAACTGAATAAGCACGAAGGCACTAAAGAACCGCCATCATCGTAGTAAAGCATTGAAGGACCGGGCTCGAAATAGGTTAACTGGTGTATCGACACTCCAGCGATGAAAGAACCGCCGGATCAAGTGCATGGAATTTCAGAAGGAGGCCAACCGCCTATGCTGCCTGCGGGCTATCACGGTCATGACCGTTGGCTCTTGTTATTGGCGGCATTGATCGGCGTGGTTGGTGGACTGGCTACGGTCGCTTTCCATGAGGGGATGGCATTCACCGAAAGAATTGCCACTGGCCATCCTGGCAGCCTGGTAGCCGCGTCCGAGATCCTGGCGCCGTGGCGGCGCGCAATCACCCCGGCATTGGGCGGCCTGGTAGCAGGTGTGATTCTTCTGGTAGCGCGCCGCGTTGCCAAAGGGAAGAAGCAGTCCGATTACCTTGAAGCAATCGCGATTGGGGATGGCCGGCAAGACGTGCGCGGAACCCTCCTGCGCAGCGCCTCCTCACTCTGTACTATTGGCTCCGGCGGCTCGATCGGCCGTGAAGGTGCGATGGTGCAACTGGCGGCAGCGACCGGTTCCTGGGTCGGCCAATTGAGTCGATTGCAGGGCGATCAACTAAGGTTACTATTGGCCTGCGGTGCTGCCGCGGGCTTTGCTTCCGCTTACGACGCCGCCATCTCGGGAGCAATTTTTATCGCCGAGGTGGTTTACGGCACGTTACTCATACGCCAGCTGGGTCCGCTCATGGTGGCTTCGGTCGCCGCCAATGTCACCGTTCATCAAGTGCTCGGTTATGAGCCGGTTTACCAGATTCCCCCACTGCATGTGACTTCGCTCTGGGAATTGCCTTTATTCCTGGTGTTAGGAGCGTTGCTTGGTGCGCTGGCCCCGGTGTTTATGGAGTTGTTGGATGCAACCCGGCGGCTGTTTAATCGGTTGCCTTTGAGCCTTCCGTTAAGACTGGCGTTGGGCGGGCTGGTAGTGGGCGTAATCTCAGTCTGGCGCCCCGAGGTTTGGGGCAACGGTTACAGTGTGGTCAATGGGGTGCTACATTCACCGTGGCCGGTATTGCTGGTGGTGTCGGTATTAATCGCTAAGCTCTTCGCCACTGCTGCGACTTCAGGTTCTGGCGCGGTTGGCGGTGTATTTACCCCCACGATTTTCGTCGGCGCTATGCTCGGTCTCTTGGCGGGCGATGCGTTTCATTCGCTTTGGCCGGGCTCGTCCCTTCCCACCGTCTATGCGGTGGTCGGCATGGGCACATTTCTAGCCGCTACTACGCATGCGCCCCTGATGTCATTCTTAATCATCTTCGAAATGACCCTGGAATATCAGTTGGTACCGGCGCTCATGCTGGCCTGCCTCACTGCCTACCACGTCTCCCGCGCGATCCGGCGCAAATCGATCTATCACGAAGCTCTGCATCGCGGGACCGCCATCGAGGAAGAATTTTATGTTACGCCCGGCCGGCCATCCGGTTGAGCGTCGATCCTATCGCTTTTCCTACCAAGGCGGCTCCTCTTATTGTATTCTGGTTAGTCAATACCAGGAAATCCGCGAGTGTGATCGCCGGTTGAACTAAAAGAAAAGCCCAGTGAGCACTACTGAGAAACAGGAGCATTCCTCCACAGACTCACCCAATGAGTTGCGGCTAAAGCGAATCTTGGTGCCAACAGATTTCTCTGACAGTGCTGAGCATGCGCTCAAGTACGCAGTCCGCTTGGGCAAGCCTTTTAAGGCGAACATCTTTGTCCTCCACGTCTTCCATCTCCAAGAATACTTGGCTTTGTTGTCTGACCGGGATCAAGTGGAGTCAGGTACCGCGAGCGAAGTGTTGGAGGCTGCCAAAACCCGGGCGGCAAACAAGCTGGAAGAACTCGTCCTCCGTTCAGAGGACAAAGAAGTGGCAGTGCTCCCAATTCTTCTGGTGGGCGTTCCTTTTGAAGAGATTGTCAGGTATGCGAACGAACGCGAGGTCGACCTTATCGTCATGCCGACACACGGGCGAACCGGTATAGCTCATTTGCTTTTAGGCAGCACAGCTGAACGCGTGATCTCGCACTCAGTCTGTCCAGTTCTTGTAGTGAGAACGCGGCCCACCGAAAAAATCCACCCCGCCTCCGCGTAAGGCGCTGGGACATGGATACAC
>DATHMF010000070.1 GCA_035487355.1 Terriglobales bacterium
CTAAACTCAGGAAAACTCAATAATAAAGTCAGAAAAACTGGGTTACGTTGGCAGGAGATTCGATATTCACAATTACACTCGTCATGCCTTGGAGCCTCAAGCCTGCGGCAAGGGACCGACCCGACGCGACTAAACCCGCCGAGGCAAGGTAAATTAGAGATGAGACAAGAAAGGTCAACCAACAATGAAACTACGCAAGCTGGGCCGTACGGGTTTTGAGGTGAGTGATGTCGCTTATGGACTTTGGGGGATGAGCGGCTGGAGCGGTTCTGACGATCAGGAGTCGCAAAACTCTATGCAGTTCGCAGCAGATTTAGGCTGCAATTTTTTCGATTCCGCCTGGGCCTATGGCGACGGTAAAAGCGACGCCTTTCTGGGAGAAACGCTGCGCCGGAACCCGGGTAAGCGTCTCTACGCTGCCTCCAAGGTCCCGCCGAAAAACCGCAAGTGGCCGGCGTCGCCGAAAGATCCCTATAGCGATGTATTCCCTGCAGACCATGTTTTCGAATACGCAGACCTGATCCGCAAAAAACTTCAGACTGATTCCATTGACTTGCTCCAGTTCCATGTGTGGAACGACGGTTGGACAGACGAAAAGGAGTTTCACGAAACCGTTTCTAAGCTCAAACGTGACGGAACCGTTCGCGCCTTTGGAATAAGCCTCAATCGCTGGGAGCCGGAGAACGGAATACGCGCTCTTCGCACCGGACTCGTGGATACGGTGCAGGTGGTTTACAACATCTTCGATCAAGCTCCTGAGGATGAGCTCTTCCCTGTTTGCAAGGAGCTGAATATTGGCGTCATTGCCCGAGTTCCCCTGGACGAGGGGAGCTTGAGCGGAACGTTCACTGCAGAAACAAAATTCCCAGAAAGCGACTGGCGTTCAAAGTACTTTAACGCAGAAAACCTGCGCGCTTCTCTCGAGCGCGTCGAACAGCTTAAGAAGCTGCTTCCGGGTTCAATGACCTTGCCCGAGCTGGCGATCCGCTACATCCTCTCGCATCCGGTGGTGAGTACGACCATTGTCGGCATGCGGCGTACGGAGCACGTACGTCAGAACCTGGCTTTGAGTGATGCTGGAGCGCTTCCGCCGGATTTGCTGGCTGCCTCGAAAAAACATCGCTGGGAGCGCACGCCACAGATGCATCCTGTTTCATAGCGGTTGGGATGTCACACGACACCCGGCGAGAGGCCGGCGCTGCTTCCCTATGACAAAGACCTCGAACACCCGGCTCATGATAGCCGCTATTACCGCCCTTTTTCTTTATGGGGCCATTGCTTCCATGCTGGGGACGCTGCTGCCTGATCTTTCCGCGCAATTTCACATGACAGCAAAACAAAACGGCAGCATCGCCTCGATGCAGGCGCTGGGGTTGGTGCTGGCTTCCATCATGGCCGGGCCGCTGATTGATAGCCGAGGCAAGAAAACTGGATTTCTGGGCGGGATGGCGCTTATCGTCATCTCTCTCTTTGCCCTTCCCAACTCGGTAGGATGGAAAACCATCATGGCCGCTATGTTCGTTTTGGGAGTGGGTGGCGGCACCATCGTGACCGCGGCGAATACTCTGGTAAGCGATATTGGAGAAGACAAGCGCGCTTCCATGCTGAGTTTTGCGAACGTGTTCTTCGGGCTGGGAGGTCTGCTGACCCCTTTCATCGCTGCTAATCTTCTTCATGGCAATGCTATCGGCCTGAGTTACCTCATCGCGGTGCTGGCAACCGTGACATTCATCTTGCACGTGACCACGCCCATGCCTCCACCAGCCATTCACCAGGGCTTTGTTTTTTCGCAGGCTCTCCGGCTGCCAGATAAATCTTTACTGTTTTTATTGTCTTTGTTTAATTTCTTGTATGTCTCGTGTGAAGTGGCCTTTTGGAACTGGCTGACAAAGTATCTGGTTGGCGAAGGAATTTCGCGGCCGGTAGCGTTGAACATTCTCGCGCTCGGCTTCGCTTCCGGGATGCTGGCCGGCCGTCTGATCAGCTCCCGCCTTCTGCTGAAGTATTCCGCAGTTTCCGTCAGCTTTGTATGCTCGGGGCTCATGGTGATTACCACCTATTGGACCTTGCATGCGGGGAATCCTGTGATTGCGTGGTTGAGTGTCTTTTGTGCAGGGGCGGTGATGGGGCCGGTCTTTCCCAGTATTATCGCGGTTGCCGGGGATGCGTTCTCTCAGATGACCGCTACCTGCGTGGGAATTGTTATCACTGCGGGATGGATCGGGGTGGTAACCAGTTCATGGCTGATTGGATTGCTTGCCGGCAACGACGGAACTCATCTGCGTATGGCCTTATTGATTCTGCCGGTTTTTTCCGCCGCGATGATTCTCATTAATCTCGGCTTGCGTCCCCTGCTGGCCAGGGCACTCGCCCGCAATCGAATAGTGTATGATGCTCCCGCTCAGCACGTATCTTAAACAGCTCTGGAGCTTTTCAAAATATGAAATTCCTTCGTATCCTTTCCATTTTTTTGTTAGCGGCAACCTGTTCTGCAGCAGACCTCACCGGGAACTGGGCAGTTAAAAAACCTCTCATCGACGGTACCTACAATTGGGCCTACTTCAATTTAAAGCAGGATGGTTCCAAGATTACCGGTACGATTCGTACGACCCAGTTTTATTACACGATTACGGAAAGCACCGGCGGTCCTGAGGGCTTCACGTTGACCGCCGGCATGCTGGATGGCAAGAGCTCTCGCACGGTCAGCTATGAAGGAAAGTTAGTTGGGGATGATGAGTTACACATCATCAGCCACCGCCGTACTGACACCGTGGAAGATGTTGCCCATCGCGTCCCGGCAGGCGAGGGTGCAATGCCGGCCCGGGTTGAACCGCCTGCGCTTCACAAAGTCCCAGATAACGGCCTGGTGAGGACTCCGCCCATGGGCTGGAACAGTTGGAACAAGTTCGGGCACTCGATTAACGACGCCGACGTTCGTGGAGTAGCTGATGCCATGGTAAGCAGCGGAATGAAAGATGCCGGCTACATCTATATCAACATTGATGACACCTGGGAAGGTATGCGCGACACGCAAGGCAACATTCAGAGCAATAAGAAATTTCCCGATATGAAGGCGCTCTCTGATTACGTGCACAGTAAAGGTCTCAAATTGGGAATCTACTCTTCTCCCGGCCCCAACACTTGCGCCGGCTACGAAGGCAGCTATGGACACGAGGAGCAGGATGCCCGCACCTATGCCGCCTGGGGAATTGATTATCTGAAATACGACTGGTGCGGGGCCCGCATTCTGTACAAGGACGAAGAAATGCAGGCGGTCTACCAGAAAATGGGTGATGCCCTGCTGGCTACCGGCCGCCCGATTGTCTATAGTCTTTGCCAATACGGCCGCCAGGACGTGTGGAAGTGGGGCGCCGATGTTGGCGGCAATCTGTGGCGTACCACCGGCGACATCCGTGACGCGTGGGATTCCATGACCCGGATCGGCTTTGCGCAAGACGAGCACGCTCCCTACGCCAAACCTGGACACTGGAACGATCCCGACATGCTGGAGATCGGTAATGGCCACATGAACGACACAGAATACAAAACCCATATGAGTTTGTGGTCTATGCTCTCCGCGCCGCTGATTGCCGGCAACGATCTGCGCGATATGACGCCCGCTATTCACGACATTCTGACAAATCGCGAGGTCATCGCCATTGATCAAGATAAAGCCGGCAAACAAGCCACGCGAGTGTCTAAATCCGGAGACCATGAGATATTCGTGAAGCAGCTTGCCGATGGCGCACGGGCGGTTGCGTTATTTAATCGCTCCGATAAAGACGTCCCGATCAAGGTTAAGTGGGCGGATATCGGGATCAAAGGCACTCCAAAGCACGTGCGCGACCTGTGGGAACACAAAGACATAACTCTGGAAAAGAAGCAGCCGGAATACGAAGCGACTGTGCCCGGACATGGTGTGGTGCTGCTCCGCATCAAACACTAAAAACTTTTCCCTAACGGAGTGACACTCCAGCAAAAATTGGGAAGGAGGGCAGAGAATCTTATGGTTAATCCTGCGCAAGCGGCGCGCTGGAGTATCGCGCCCTACCTCATTGTTGACGATGTAGTGGCAACCGCCAACTTTTACCGCGACAAGCTGGGATTCCACTACGAGCGCTTCTGGGGTGAGCCGCCAGCCTTTTGCATGGTGAAGCGCCGCGGGATTGTCATTATGCTCAGCCAGTTTGATAAGACGGGCCTGATGCGTCCCAACAGCAAAGCGGCTCCCGACGGTGAAGCCTGGGATGCGTATATCTGGGTGGAGAATGCCGATGCGCTGTATGAAGAGTTCAAAAGCAGGCGCGTAAAGATCGCACGGGACCTCTGCGACCAACCCTACGGCTGCCGCGACTTTGACGTCGAGGATTGCAACGGATACAGGCTATGTTTTGGACAGGACATAGAAGGATAAACAATGCCCGGTGAGACATTTATTGTGCCAGTGAAATTGCGCTGTTCTCTTTTTGCTCTCGCGACGCTGCTTATCTGTTGCGGCATCCGCGCACAGAATCCATCCCCGAGTCCAACGGCAAGTCCTACGCCAAACCCAGCTTCGAAGATTCCGGTCAATTACGACGAATCGAAAGTTGGCACTTATACATTGCCGGATCCGTTGGTCCTGGAAAATGGCCAGCGCGTTCGCGATGCCAAGACCTGGAACAACAAGCGCAGACCGGAGATCCTGCGCCTATTCGAGGAAAATGTTTACGGCCGCCGACCTGGCCGTCCTAAAGACATGCACTTCGAAGTCTTCGATGTTGATAAGCACGCCCTGGGTGGAAAGGCCATCCGCAAGCAGGTAACGGTTTATTTTTCGGCAAAGAAAGATGGACCGAAAGAGGATGTGCTCATCTATCTGCCCGCAAATGCGAAAAAACCGGTGCCTTTAATCCTCAGTCTGAATTTTTCAGGCAACCACCGGATCATGGATGACCCAGGCATTAAGCTGGCCACGATTTGGGACCGCAAAACCAAAACAAAATCACAGGCGACGGAAGATACCAGGGGCACTTCAAAATGGCCGATTGAAAAGTTGCTTGAGCACGGCATTGGCCTGGCTACCATCTATTATTGCGACATTGAGCCGGATTTCGCTGGCGGTATGGAATATGGAGTTCGTCCTCTATTCTTCAAACCAGGACAAACCGAACCGGCTCCAGACGATTGGGGAGCGATTGGCGCGTGGGGCTGGGGCCTGAGCCGTGCCATGGATTACGTGGAGACCGATAAAGACATTGACGCCAAGCACGTTGCCATTCTGGGACATTCACGGCTGGGCAAGACCGTCCTGTGGGCCGGCGCTGCGGATACGCGCTTTGCCATGGTGCTGGCAGCCGGGTCCGGTGAAAGCGGCGCGGCCCTGGCGCGGCGTGATTTCGGTGAAACCGTTAAGCACATGAACGTCAACTTCGCCTACCAGTTCTGTCAGAACTATCAGAAGTGGGGTGACCACATAAATGACATGCCGGTGGATCAGCACGAGTTAATCGCACTGATCGCGCCGCGCTTCGTCTATCTGGCGGATGGTGATCAGGACCTCTGGTCCGACCCGAAAGGGGAATTCCTCTCTGCTGTAGCCGCCGGCCCTGTTTATCGCCTGCTGGGCAAAGATGATCTAGGCACAGACCAGTGGCCACCTGTTAACCAGCCTATTCAGCATACGATTGCCTATCATCTCCGCACCGGCAAGCATGAGTTGGCGCCCTACGATTGGGACCAGTACATTGCGTATGTGGATGCGAATTTTAAAACCAGTCCTCAGTCGTCAGTCCTCAGTAAATGAGGAAATTGCAACGGAATTTGTATCTGCCAATTACTGCCCATATTCACGCAGCCGGGACGGCTGTACTACTATGTCTTAAATTCTTTCTCTCTCGCGACGATTTTCAGGTACCTGCCGAACCGTCTCCTTACTGTCATGTTGAGCGGAGCGCCTGGAGAAAATCTGCAGCCTCGAGACGGATGGGCGCGCAGTCGAAACACCCCGACAAAGCCTGCGGAAGAAATGTAGCCGTAAGGAATTCTCCCCAGAGTGTGTCCCGCAACGTCAGCCAGTGACTTCCAATCGCGGCGATCGTTGCACATAATCCTGGAATGTAGGGCGGGAATCGGTTGCGCGCCCCCAGCCTGTTTTCGCTGGCGGCGGCATCGGAAAAATTCCCTGATGCGGAATGTAGACCGAAACCTTCTCGGGGTGTTTCGACTGCGCGCTTGAGATTCTGTAAGCTTGCCCATGGAGTCGTGGCGCTCCGCTCAACATGACAGAGGGGAGGAGCATGGCTCGTGACTGCTTTACAGAAACGCTGCTCCTCCCCGTTGCGGCTTGCCGCGCTGTGCCACACAAGCATCATCCCCGCACTTGGCCGCTACCTGTTACTTCATATTTGCTTGAGGTGAGTTCTTCCAGAGCAAATGGCCCACGGCAGTGCAGCTTCTGGTTGCTGATTCCCATTTCGGCACCGAAGCCGAACTCGCCGCCATCCACGAAGCGAGTCGAAGCATTCCAGAGCACGGCAGCAGAATCAACCTGGCGCATAAACTGTTGTGCGTTGGTCTGATTCTTTGTCACGATGGCTTCTGAGTGTTTGGTGGAATAGCGATTGATGTGAGCGATAGCTTCACTCAGGTCTTTCACGACTTTAATCGCGATGCACAAGCGCAGATATTCTTCCGTCCAGTCTTTCGCTTCCGCGAGATGCACATTGCTTTCCCCGGCCAGCTTACGGGTCTGCTCGTCGCCGCGCACTTCCACTCCACTCTCCAGCAGCTTCTTCACAATGCGCGGTACATATTCGGCGGCGATGCCTCGATGCACCAGGAGCTTCTCGGCAGCGTTACACACCGAGGGGCGCTGCGTCTTGGCATTGATGACGATGCGATCGGCCATTTCGAGGTCGGCGGATTCATCCACAAAGATGTGGCAGTTCCCTGCCCCGGTCTCGATCACCGGCACTGTGGCGTTCTCGATGACAAAGTCAATCAGTGGCTGGCCGCCACGAGGAATCAGGACATCCACGAAACCACGGGCTTTAATCAGCTCCTGCACCGAGACGCGCGTGCTGGAATCCAGCAACTCGATGGCACCTTCAGGAACGCCAGGCACGCTGTTCAGAACTTCCACCAGCCTGCGATTGCTGTGCGCCGCTTCTTTTCCACCGCGCAACACAATCGCATTCCCCGTCTTAACCGTGAGCGCTACGGTTTCTACCGTAACGTTAGGCCGCGATTCATAAATAATGCCGACCACACCCAGGGGAACGCGAACTTTACGGATGCGCAGTCCGTTAGGGCGGGTCCACTCTTTGATGGTTTCGCCGACAGGATCGGCAAGGCCCGCGACATCACGCAGCGCCTGGCTCATCTCCACAATTCGCTTGGGCGTCAGCAGAAGACGGTCGCGCATAGCGCCTTCGAGACCGCTGCTCTCCAGGTCGGCCTGGTTCGCCCCTCGTATGCTCTCGTGCTCAGACTCAAGCGCTTTAGCCATCTTCTCGAGCAGAGAATTCTTTTCCGCAGTAGAAAGCTGGGCCAAAATAGGAGCAGCCTCCCGGGCGCGAATCAGCTTTTCCTGGGTGGAGAGCGCGTTACTTACGGAAGTCGCCATATCACTTCACCGCTTTCCGTCGAGGCGGAAAGTATGTCCCAATTTTACGCGCAATTGCCTTTGTCAAAACCTGCGGATCTCCACCATTCACAATGGCCACGTGAACTCCATTTTCGCTTGCCAGTTTGGCGGCACGCAATTTGGAGCGCATGCCACCGGTTCCCAGATCGCTGCGGCCGTTGCATAAAGCTTCCATTTCGGGCGTAAGTTTTTGCACGGTGCGCAACAGCCGCCGAGTTTTGCTTCCGTCGGGGACATAGAAGCCATCCACGTTGGTCAGCATGAGCAGCCAGTCGGCTTGAACGGCAGTCGCCAGCAGGGCGCTGAGTTGGTCATTATCGCCAAATGCGGCTAAGAGTTCGATTTCGCCGACCGAGACGCTGTCATTTTCATTCACGATCGGCACCACCCCCAGCTTGAGCAATCGTTGCAGAGCATTCTGCAAATTTTTGTAACGTACCGGCGAGGTGAAATCATCGTTGGAAAGCAGCAGTTGCGCGACAGTCTTCTTCCCAAAAAACACCTGTTCGTAGGTGTGCATCAACAGGCTTTGTCCAACGGCGGCGCAGGCCTGCATGAGCGGGACCCCGGTGGGCCGCTCGCCAAGAGAGAGCCGTGACATTCCAGAGGCGACGGCCCCCGAGCTTACGATGAGATACTCATGGCGCGACAGGTCGAATTGATCTACCAGGTTGCGAAGCTGGTTAGTATCAATGCGGCCCTTGGGCGCGATAACGCTGCTGCCAATTTTGATGACGATACGCATTTCGTGTGCTGTTATTTTACCTAAAGGCTGTTGTCTGCTGGGCTTATCCACCTTGCCCACAGGGTTGAACAGCAGCTAATATTCCATGGTGGGTGTTTAAAGCACCCGTGAGGCCTTTTCCATGAAAAACATCAGAGCAGCGGCTGCGGTGTTGAGTTATCTCGTAATTGTGTGCCTGGCCGGCTATAACCTGCGCGGTCAGTTGTTTGGCAAAAGTATGCCGGCAACCCCGACTAATTCTACCTCGGCTGCAACAGCGCAAGCTGCGCCAGAGCCTGCTTCGACACCTGGGGCACAAAGTGATTTGAAATCACAGCCCGAGACTACACCCCAGCTCGTAGCACAGGCAGAAACCTCTCCCAAGGAAAAAACGGGCTTGCCAACCACCCCTTCGCCGGCGGGAAAAACTACTAAAGATACGCATTCCCAGCAGTCATTTGTTCCCGTCGCGGGCAACGGCGCGGTGGATGTTGGCGAACGGCTCCCCGATTTCCTTCTTATCGGCCTGAATGGCAATACGTTGAACGAAAGCGCGCTGCGCGGGCACAAGACATTATTCATTATCGTCAGCCCGACGTGTCCACACTGCCAAAGAGATCTCAAGCTGCTGCACCAGATCGAGAACGATTACCCATCCATTGAACCTGTATTTGCTTCGGTAGCCCAGCGCGATCAGACGACGCCCTTGGCCGACATGACCGGCGAAGGCGACCATATTTATACGGGAGCGATGGACCTGTCGCGAAGCCTGGGCGTAAGCGGGGTACCGTTTGTCATGCTGATTGATGAAAAGGGCGTAATACGGTTGATTAAAAAAGGCGAGCTGGATGAACCCACATTCCGCGATATCCTGGGAAAATTCTCCCATGGACAGCCCGTTGCTCAGTTGCCCAAGATAATGCCAAGTGATGCCGCATTCGCCGTAACTAACTTTTTCGGAGAGCAAGCATAATGTCATCGAAACCACTGTCTGCAACGGGCTGGATAATCCTGGTGATTCGCATCCTCTTCGGTGGATTGTTTATCTATACGTCGGTCTGGCACTCGATGCACGCTCAGGAGTTTCTGCAGTCGATCAAGGACTACCAGATCATCTCTGGTCCACTGGTCTCCTGGAGTGGTTTTTTGTTTATTGCTCTAGAGGCCGCAATTGGGGTTACTTTGGTTTTTGGATTTTTCGTTCGGCAAATGGCGTTGGTTGCGGCAGCTTTGCTGGCAGCCTTTACCGGCGTCATCGTGAGTGCAATTGTTCGCAAATTAGATATTGCCTGCGGTTGTGGTCTTGGCGATACGCACGTGGGTTGGTTTGACGTGCTCAGAGATGCATTTCTGATCGGGATCGCCTTGCTGATAGCCTGGCGAGACGGGAAGACAAAAGAATCTCAAACCGGGCAAGTTGCGGAGCTTTCTGCCGCAAAATGATTTCAGAGATGCAGGTGCATATTCCTAACACTCCAAAGCACGTTAGCATAGGCACGAGTGGCCCAGGCAGAGCACAGTATTTTGCTGCTTATGTGTTGCTGCTGATATTCAGCAGCATGTTCCTGGCGCCCTTGCTCTCTGCCGAAGTTGTGCAGGCAGGTCTGGCGGCCTGCTGTAAAAGGACTGGCAAGCATTTTTGTATCGGACCAGGTGAGCTGAACCCAGGAAATCTGAAATCGGGAAATCTAAAATCAACGGATTCTTTTCCCAAAGGGCCGCAAGTTTCTGAACGGTGCCCTTACGCGTTTACACACGCTCTTACAGGCATCATACCCACCGTTGGTATTGTTGTTGCAACGGCAGCGCATAGCGATAGCCTCAAGACTCCTCCGGCGCAGACTTACACGTATTCCCTTCCCTTTATCACACCCAGGCACGCAGACCAGAAACGCGGCCCACCAAGGCTGTCTGTTAGTCTATTCATCTAAACATTTCAATCGAAGAAATTAATCTTGCAGGGAATACAGATTCCCACCTGACTGGTATTTAACCAGCGGAGAAGGGTCATATGCAGATGCAAAATCGAATGGGAAAAATATTCTGGGTTGCTATCGCTGCCGCAGCAATTTTGCTGGGCGGCTGCCAGAAATCCGGGAAGCGCTATCACCTGACCGGACAGGTCATCAGCAAGAAAAACGCCACCAACGAAGTCGAGGTCAAGCATGAGGCCATACCGAACTTCATGCCGGCCATGACCATGACCTATAAAGTTCCCGACTCCGATGCCGTCAAAGGCCTGCAGCCTGGCGACACGATAGAAGCCGACGTCGTGGTTCCCACCAGCGGCGACGCATATTGGCTGGATGACGTGGTCATCACCAACGGGCCACAGGGTCCGATCAAAGCCGCTCTGGCGCCGCGTCTGCTCATGCCGGGCGATACCATCCCCGATGTGCCCCTCACCAACCAGGATGGCAAAACCATTCACATCAACCAACTCAAGGGCAAAGCTGTCTTAGTGACTTTTATCTACACGCGTTGTCCGCAGCCGACATTCTGTCCGCGCATCAGCAGCCAGTTTGCGTTCATTCACGATGAACTGGCCAAGAACCCGGCGGATTACCAAAAGACTCATCTCCTGAGCATCAGCCTTGATCCCAGCTACGATACCGCGCCTGTCCTCAAAAAATACGGCCTCGCGTACATGGATAACAATCCCTCGGGCTTCGATCACTGGGAGTTCGCCGCAACTACGCCGGCAGATCTTGGCAAGCTTGCCCAGGCCTTTGGCTTGGAGTACTTCCAACAGGACAATCAGATCGTGCATACCATGAGCACGGTCCTGCTGGGACCGGACGGAAACGTCGCGAAAGCCTGGGAGGGCAACGAATGGAAGACCACCGACGCTCTGGCTGCATTGCAGGAGGCCGTTCAAAAAGCAGACGCCAGGCACTATACGCTGAAAGGCTCGGTCAACGCAGTTGATAAAAAAAGCCAGGAAATCACGGTCAAACACGCTGCTATTCCCGGATATATGCCCGCCATGACCATGCCTTATAAAGTGAAAGATACCCAACTGCTCGACACCCTCGCACCCGGAGATCAAATTCATGCTGAGCTCACGATTGAAGGAGACAACTCCTACCTGGAAAAGGTAGTGGTTGACAAGCACACCAAAGGAAATAATTAAGCTAATGATGACGGGCTTGAAACTTACGTTGATTTCGCTGCTGACCGCAGCTCTGTTGTTAAGCGCGGGCTGCTCCCAGAGCGGCGCTACGGCCAGCGACGCAGGCAAAGGCGGCCATGAACTTTATCAACTGCATTGCCAGGAGTGCCACGAGGGCGCCAATCTCAATTTGCGCAAGCAACCGCCAAAATTGAATGGATTATTCCATGCAAAGAACTTGCCCAGCGGCGAGGCAGCCACCGATGAACAGGTGCGCAAGACCATCGTCGAAGGCCGTGGCATTATGCCGGCATTCGACCAAAAGCTCAGCGATAAGGAAATTGAGGATCTGGTCAAGTACCTGCATACGATTTGAGCGGAAGGACCAATTACTTCCACTACTGCCGGCACCACTTAAGAACTGGACAAAATCGCTCTCACACGATTTAATACCTGCAAGCTGGAAATTTACACTTTTTGTGAGGTAGGCCACGCATGATCCAACTTCAAGCCGCCATAATTTCAGTGGCTGTGATGCTGCAGCGCATGTGCTATGCGGCCAGCGCTCTATTCCAATCCTTGCAACCCATCAAGACCCGCTGGCAGATTTTTTGTGGCCAATTCCAGCACAATTTGACCAAGCCGCCTGATCCGGAATCCATCCGCAACCATCACGTCGCTGGAGTTGCCGTGATTGCACTCGCCCTGGTCTCGTTTATTGAAGAGTCGAAAGGCGAGAAGGCCGGCTGGATACGTTACATCTGGCCGAGCCTGATGTTTATCATGGGCATCGCGATTATTGGCTGGGCTGATCCCGGTACCTGGCCCGATGGTCCCAAGCCGCTGGCCCAGGACACCGAAGCTATTCAGCACAAATTTTTCGCCCTCTTTGCCATCTCCCTGGGCGTAATTGAACTGATGCGGCGGATGGGCAAGCTCACCCACAAAGCCTGGGGATACGTTTTTTCCGTCACCATGATCGGCGCCGGGACCTTCCTGCTCTTCCACCAGGGAGAGCACGCACACATCGTCCACCTGCAGCACCTGGCCATGGGATCGGTGGGGGTTGCGGTTGGCCTCGCACAGGCTGCAAACAGCGGCAAGACTATACACAACTGGCTGCGATTACACCTCTACAGCCTGTTCATTCTGGCACTTGGGCTGCTGCTGCTCTTGTACGTGGAGTGATCACACCTCCCGTGGGGTGGATGCCTCAAACTGTATCACTGCCCAGAGAAATCGTGAGCTCTTCACGCACTTGAGAACTGTTTTTGATATCAAAATGGTATCAAAACCTTGCCCTTCAGGAAGATTTCATTCATCATGGAGTGAGGGCGCAGCAGCCTGGTTTTTGGCGGCGCAGCCCTTAGAATAAAGCTCTTTGAAAATTCGCAAAGGTAGTAACTCAGAACCGATCCGCGGATGATATCTATCCAGTAAACACCGCAGACTACTTAGCAGGTGCCCGCCGCAAAAACGACTTTCCCCAGTAAATATGCGGTGATCATGGCTGTTTCAGGTAGTTCCGACCACTTGCTGCAAGTGGGGACAGTATCCTGACTTTTTGGCGCGAAAAGATAGAGACTGAAAATTACTAAAAGGTAAAGACCAAGCGCGCAAGGGGGTACCCCCGTAGTCTCGGGGCCTCTGGCGGGCATTCTCTGAGAACTGAGAACCGAGAACTGAGAAACTGTTTTCTGAGGGCTGAGTGCTGCTTCTACTCGATGCCGTAGTCCTTCCACTTCTTATCCACTAGCGCCCTGGTCTTTTCATCCATGAGGATCTCATCGGGCCACGGACGGTTGAAGCCCTCCGATGGCCACTTGCGCGTGGCGTCAATGCCCATCTTGGAGCCGAAGTTGGGCAGGCGCGAGGCATGATCGAGCGAATCCACCGGCCCCAGCGTGAACTGTATATCGCGCTCCGGATCAATATGGTTCAGGGCTTTCAAGGTCACATCGGCAATGTCCTGCACGTTCACGTCTTCATCCACCACGATGATGCACTTGGTAAACATGGCCTGTCCCAGCGACCAGATGGCATTCATCACCTTGCGGGCCTGGCCAGGGTAGGACTTCTTGATGGAGACGATCATCAGGTTGTGAAAAATACCTTCCACGGGCAAGTTCACATCGACAAGTTCAGGAATGGTGACGCGCATCAGCGGCAGGAATATCCGCTCCACGGCTTTGCCCATCCAGGCATCTTCCATCGGAGGCTTGCCGACAATCGTGGTTGCATAAACCGGATTGCGGCGGTGGGTCATGCAGGTGAGATGAAACACCGGATACTCATCCGCCAGCGAATAAAAACCGGTGTGGTCACCGAACGGGCCTTCTGTGCGCAGCTCATCCAGATTGACGTAGCCCTCAAGAATAATTTCCGCGTTCGCCGGGACCTCTAGGTCGACGGTCTCGCACTTCACCAACTCCACCGGGCTTTGCCGAAGAAAACCGACAATCATATACTCTTCAACGTCCGGAGGAGCGGGGACGATAGCAGAAAACGTCAGCGCCGGATCGGTCCCGATCGCAACTGCAACTTCCATCTTGCCTGCCGGCCTCGGACCTTCCGCCAGGACCGAGCCGCCCGAAGAGCGTGCCATGATGTCCACCGCAGCCGACCGGTTAGCACTTCCCTCTCCCGAGGCCGCCGTCGCCGCACGCATGCGCTCGCGGTAGTGTTCTGCGCCGATCTTCTGCCGCTGCCAGTGCATGCCCGCGGTGCGCTCGTCGTAGATCTGCATACGATACATGCCCACGTTGCGCTTCCCTGTCTTCGGATCGCGAGTAATGACGCAGGGCAGCGTGATAAAGCGTCCGGCGTCTTTGGGCCAGCATTGCAGAACGGGAAGATCGAGCAGTGAGAACTTGTCTTTCTTGATGACCTCTTTGCACGGGCCGGAGCTTACGGTCTTAGGAAAGAACTTGCCCAGATCGGCCAGCATGGGCAGCATCTTGATCTTATCCAGCAGCCCCTGCGGCGACTTAACATCCATGAATTGGTGGATGCGCTCGGCTATGCTGTCGAGAGACTCCACCTCCAAGGCCAGATTCATGCGCCGCGCCGAGCCGAACTGATTAATCAAAACCTGCGCGCCAGGGTGTCCTTTGACGTTTTCAAAGAGCAGTGCCGGTCCGCCCGCCGTCATGCGGGGCAGCTTATCGGGCTGTCCGGCTTTGGAGACTCGGTCGGTAATCTCCGTAATCTCCAGAATCGGGTCCACCTCTGTTTTTATGCGTTTGAGTTCGCCGGCGCGTTCGAGGGCGGCGATCCAGTCTCTAAGGTCGTTGTAGGCCAAAATGTCTTCTCCGAATTTGCTACTGCGACGGTGCGACGATTATAAACACTCTTCAGGCAGAGCACCGTGGGTATTGGGTGATTGATTCATCGAGTCATTGGAGGATTGGGAGTTTGTCTACTCTGACGTGCTTTGGCTCAGTACTGACGGCTGAATGCTGAGTGCTTTACTGCTGTTGCTGTTCGTATTGGAAGCGATCAAGCGACGTTACAGGCGCAGGTCTTGACTGGATTACGGTTGCAGGGCTCAACTCTTCTGGCAATGGCCTGTCCACGGTAGAAACGGATACGCCGACACTCAGTTCACTGGCTGCCTCGCCTTTGTAAACTCCTCGGGTTGGCGGCACGTCGGCGTAATCACGCCCAATAGCAACCCGAATGTGGCGGTCACTGGCGACCAGGTTGTTGGTGGGATCAAAGGCCACCCATCCCAGCGGCGGAAGAAATGCCTCTACCCAGGCATGCGTCGCGCCCTCCGGCGACCGGTCTGGAGCCTTGGTGTCGTGGCAGAGATAGCCACTGATATACCGGCACGGCATACGAAGCTGCCGCACCAGCGCGATCATGATGTGTGCAAAGTCCTGGCACACGCCGCGACGGCTGCGCAAGGCATCGTCAATCGGCGAGTCAACCTTCGTGCTGTTGGGCACGTAGTCGAAGGCGCGGTAAATCGCCTGGTTCAGCTCCAGCAGAGTTTCGAGCGGTGTTTCGCGGCGTTTCAAGTCAAGCTCACGAGCAAATTCCTCGAGCGTCTCCGTGGAGCAGGCATAACGGCTGGGCAGAAGCATCTCCCAGTAATCGCCTTCGGCGACCTGCGCATCAAAGTCACTCCAGTTGCACACTTCGGAGGATTGCGGAGCGGGGATCGGCAGCACCTCCACCACCGCTTTGGCCGTAATCTTGATCTCCGCCTGGCTTCCAGGGATATCGAAGTGATGCACCGTGTTCCCCAGGAAATCGCGATAGACCATGATGCTGGCGTTGGGATTCACATCGAGATAAAAACTGAGACACCGCTGCTGCCCTTCGCTGCGCGGCTGCATGCGCACTTCCATTACACTTTCGCGCACCGCCGGCTGGTAAGCAAAGTTCGTGATGTGCCGAATGGAGTAGATCATATCGCTGCTCATGAAGCCATCGCCGACTCAACGGGATAGTCGAAATAAATCTGCTGAATGGCAGCGTGTACCTGCCCGCACTGGCTCCGGATACTTTCCAGGTACGCATGCGCGCCGTTGGCCATGATCTCGTCAATCTGGCTGAAGCTCAGCGTTGCCTTCAGCCGGCCGGCAATCCGGACAGGTTGCGCCGCCTTGCGCTGCGTGAGTTCGCTGGTGACCTGCAGCGCAGAGTGCACCATCTCCACGGAAAAGCGTATCGAGTGCGGGAACTCGGAATTCAGCAGTAGAAATTCCGCCACACGCAACGGCCTCACCTCAGCGGTGTAAACCTTGCAATACGCCTCGAAGGCCGTGCAGCACTTGAGCAACCCAACCCACTCCAGGTATTCGGCGCTTTCCACGGCCTGGTCCGGCGGATGCGGCAGGTAGCTGAAGTGCGTGCCAATCAGCGAGGCCAGCATGTTGGTGCGCTCGACAAATCGGCCCAGTTGGATGTAATGCCAGCCCTCGCCATGACTCATGGTCGAGTCGGTGATGCCCTCAAAGAGGTGGACTCCCTCCTGCACCGAGCGGAAGAATGCCAGCGACAGCAGGTTCCATCCGTCTTCTGCGTGGCTGCCAATCACTTTGAGATAAAGACGGTTAAGTTGCTCCCACATCTCTGAGCTGCATTGCTCGCGCACGTGCCGCAAATTTTCACGCGCCGAGGCAATGCACGAAACAATGGAAAAAGAGCTCGACCGGCTGAAGGTCAAGGTATGAGGAAGGGTTGTGGCGTCCACTCCGCCAACGAGAGCGGCCGGGATTTGCAAGGCTACCAGCAACCGCTGCCATCGTTCCGTGACCAGCTCCGCTGACTGGTCGAGCCGCAATTGCAAATCAACATCAATCAGGCGGGCGGTGTGCTCCGCTCGCTCAAGATAGCGGCTCATCCAGTAGAGATTGTCAGCAACTCGTGAGAGCATGGTCGTGTTTGCGCAGAAAAACTAAGCTGCCTGCCCTGCGCTGCCTCCTTCACGAAGTACCCAGGTATCTTTGCTGCCGCCGCCCTGGGAAGAGTTCACCACCAAACATCCGCGCCGCAGAGCGACCCGTGTAAGACCACCCGGCACTAAACTCACGCTCTCGCCATAAAGGATGTAAGGCCGCAGATCAATGTGGCGTGCCTCCACGTCGCCATCAATAAAACACGGCGCCTGGCTGAGCGACAGCGTCGGTTGCGCAATATAGTTGCGCGGCTCAGCCAGAATTTTCTGGCGAAAGTCTTCGCGCTCTTGAAAGGTGCTGTGCGGGCCAATCAACATGCCGTAACCACCCGATTCGCCTACGGCTTTGATCACTAACTCTTCCATACGTTCCAGCACGTAGCTGCGCTGGGAGTCATCGGTGAGCAGATAGGTTTCAATGTTGGGCAGAATGGCATCCTGCTGCAGGTAGTAGTGGATGATAGCCGGCACATACGCATAGATGGCTTTATCATCGGCGACTCCAGTCCCGATGGCGTTAGCCAGGGTCACGTTGCCGGCACGGTATGCATTGAACAGACCCGGCGTTCCCAGAATGGAATCGGTGCGGAAGCACAGCGGGTCCATGAAATCGTCGTCTACTCGTCGGTAGATGACATCCACGCGCCGCAGCCCGGCCGTGGTCCTCATGTAAACCACGTTGTCGTGGACCAGCAGGTCGCGTCCTTCCACCAGCTCGATTCCCATCTGCTGCGCCAGAAACGTGTGCTCAAAATATGCCGAGTTGGAAACGCCCGGCGTCAGCAGCACAGTTGTAGGTTCATTCCGGCTGGAACAACCCGCGGGCGCCAGAGATCGCAGTGTGGCCAGCAACGCCTGCGCGTAGTGGTCAATGGGGCAGACTCCATAGTCTCGGAATAATGCGGGAAAGACGCGCTTCAGCACCTTGCGGTTAGCCAACATGTAAGAGACGCCGCTGGGCACGCGCAGATTATCTTCCAGCACAGCAAAGCTGCCATCGGGCACGCGTACCAGATCGGTGCCGCACACGCTTACGTAAATGTCGCG
>DATHMF010000071.1 GCA_035487355.1 Terriglobales bacterium
ATGTCGGGCAGTATGTCCAGGTAATGCTGGACGACGATCTTGTACTGCATCTCACTAAACAACTACGTACTGAGTGTCCGTAGACGTTCTGTACGTGCCGTGATGTCCCCAGGGCATGGTCAGAACTTTATATCAATCGCCGATGAACTTTCCACGACCGAAACGAAAACCCCCGCGCTTCGCGAAAAACGCGCGGAAGGGTGGGCCACCCGGCCACGCCCGTCCGTTAAATCTGTACACTAACTATGAATCCGTTCTAACATTTTGAAGGAGGTATTCTCATGGCTACTTCGGAACAAAATGAGGCCATTGGTCAATTCAAGCTACTACGGCTCGAAAAGAAAATGAAGCTGCTTAAAGCCACACATGGCCCGAGGCATTCGTCAACGATCACCGGCATTATTACGGGTTTGTCGGCTCCAATCGTCGTGATTCTCTCCGATAAATTCTTTCCACACAACTATGCATTGATGCTCCTATTGCTCTTGCTTCCCACAATTTGGTCCGTCGGTTACGAAGCCAGAAGGGCGAATTCGAGGCTTGACGCTCTTCTCCAACTCATTGGCGACGAAAATTTGGTGAATGAGAAAAACTGAGGTCAAGTGAAAGCCTACGCCGTGAAATTTGGAGAGGCAGCGTGGGCCATCCCGGTCATGCTCCGGCATAGGGATGATAGAACGGTATAGAATCATTCGACGCGGATTTCGGCGGCATTTTAGGAGGCGCTCATGACCGACAATCTGGAACAGCTTGAGAAAGATTGGCCGGAACCAAGACCCAAGCCTATTTCTGCTCAGGCTGTAGTGAAGATGCAGTTGGCAACGGCTATTTTTGCTTCGGCTGTCGCTGCACTCCTTGGGGTTGACCGGATAATCCATCCATTGCACCCAGCAGACAGGTGGGTTCTGGATGTCATTGGTCTGACTCTTGTGATCGTGCTTCCCTGGTTGAGCGCCATTGTTACTTACCGCCGAATTAAGAAAGTCGTAGCATCCGGCAGTTCACCATCGGACGTTCTGCTGTACATACGCTACCAAGGCGTCCAGATGCTCACTTCGATGTTTGGCGTGCTGCTGCTGCTCATCATGCTCATTCCCCGCGGCTAATTACATTAGCCCTCAAACCTCGCGCCCCAGACGACTGGGTGGCCTACCCCGGCATTCCCAGCCCCGGTTAGGGGCGGCGTATTATAGCCCAGCACTTCCAGTGCTGGGTAAGCTAAACAAATGGAGCCGAGTCCCGCAGGGACGACGCCAGAAGGATGCAACCTCATGGCACATTCTTTCGTGAACAACAATCTGCATTGTGTTTTCAGCACAAAAGAGCGGCAGAACCTGATCCGTCCCGAATTCGAGCAACGTTTGTGGAAACTCGTCGTCTCCGTGGCGGCCGAGCGCGGCATGAGAGTTCCGGCCATTGGCGGCATCGAAAATCATATTCACATCCTGCTTTCTGTTCCGGCGGTGTTGCCCTTGGCAAAAGCCATCCAGAGTATCAAGGGAGTCTCTTCCAAATGGATCAACGAAAAATTTCCCGGACACGGCAGATTTGCCTGGCAGGAGGGTTACGGCGCATTCAGCGTGAGCGCTTCCCAAATTGAAAACACGATCCGATATATCAGGAACCAGAAGAAACATCACCGGAAACAGACCTTCGAAGAAGAATATGTTTTGTTTTTGAAAAAGAACGGCATGGAATACGACGAGCGCTTTGTATTTGCATAGAGCGGGCGTCGTCCCTACGGGACTTGGAACACTCTGGCAACTCTACCCAGCACTGGAAGTGCTGGGCTATAATGCGCCGTCCCTTCCGGGACTACAAACCATACCGGCCTCGCACGCGCTCAAGTGCGACTTCGAAGATGTCGCGAGCTTGCGGCGTGCCCAGCAGTTGAGCTCGACGGTGACAGGTGAAGTTGATGGGTGAGCGGAGGGAGAGCGCTGGACCGCGCGAGCCCGACGCGAGGGCGCAGCAGCCGCATTCTGACTGCGTAGCCCTTAGATGGAAGTCCAAGTCACCGGTTTGCTGAAAGCGCTCGAGTCCCCAGGGCATGGTCAGAACTTATATCAATGCGTTATGGATTTTCTACTGCGAAGATGAAAACCCCCACCCTCCGCGAAAAACGCGCGGAAGGGTGGGCCACCCGGCCGGCTTAAGCTGTGTGTAGAATCCTCTGAGGAACAGATTGTTCGACTGATTATGTTGAATGCAGACGACGATAAGACAATTAAATCGCTTAATTTACTCCGGCGGGTGGTAACTGAGTCAACCCGACCTGTTGTGTTCTGGATTGGTGCGGGCACAGGTTCATGGTTGGGCTATCCTTTGTGGAAGGAACTCGCTCGTCAACTAAAGCGCCATTTCACGAAGTATGTGACTGGTTTAAATCGGACTGCGTTGCAAGCAGAAATGGATTCCGGTGACTTTCCAGCGTTCTTTCAGATGTGCAAAGATCTTGATTCAAAGCAATACTATGATTTTCTGTCAAAGAGTTTTCCACCGATGAAAACTACAGTGGAGTACGCGCACTTCATTGACCTCGTTCAGCGGTTGGAGCCCTTCCATATTGTGACAACAAATGTGGACGAAGCATTGGAGAGTCGACTACGAAATGCAACAGTTCTCCAAACGACCAATTTGCCCCGTTCTATTGATCTCTTAAACTCTCGGGCAAGTTTTATTGCAAAATTGCACGGCTCATCCAGCGCGATTGAAGACGCGGTGTTTGCTAAGGGCGACTACGATGCGCTGCTTCAAATTAAGGGTTACTTATCATCGTTAAATCATTTATTTCTCACTTGCACAGTAATATTTCTCGGCTACAGTGTACGGGACACGTATGTTCTGAAACTTCTAGCGGATAACGTCGAAGACACGGCGTTTTTTGGAACCGGTCCACATTTTGTTACTACGACCACCGAGCGCCATGATTTGTCTAGCTTGCACCAAATCTCTTATGACTTAAGACGGCATCCTGATCATCGGGCCGCGATGACAGTCCTCGATTATGTTTGGCAAGCAAAGCTGATCGCCCAAACTGGTACACTCCCGATTGAGATATCCGATACTGTTCAGCAACCGGTTAGTTCTCCTAAGCCAAGCATCTACTACATCTCTGATTTCAAACCTCCGGGAACATGGCACGACTTTAGCGCTGCGAGCATTTTGTCACACGATACAGGCGCTACAGGGCACATAACGATTGGGTTGGGATTCACAAATGAAGAAATTCCATCAGCGGTGACTACCGCACCTCATGATTTGGTAGTAGGACTGATTTGCTTTGACTACGTCTATCTACCACTCATCGCAGCATCGGCATTATTTCAACTCGTGGGCGAAGAGCTTTTGAAACGAATATTGGAAGAGGACGTAGTTCGTTTTTTGCATACTGAGAATGAGATGTCAGCCATTTTTGCTGAGGGCGAGGTTCTAGGAGTCATTGACTTGATTCAACCTAAAAGCATGGACGGTCTTCAGCCGCAGTCCCCTTCGGAAGTTATCAGTCGCCATTTTTCACCGAAACCAGGTCAGGAAGAACCGGCAAACAAGATCCTGCAGGACATGGAGTCCAAGGTTATCATTTTCAAAGACAGCGTAAAGCTCGATATAGCTCCGTTTACCAGAAACTGTTTATTGATGCCTGGAATTTCTAGATTGTTGGGAATTGGGGAAGCCATTTTGCCATCTCAGGTGCCGATTTGGTTGAAATTCCCATATCTGCGGCTCGCGCACTTAGTTCATACAGGTGTATTGTGCGACAAACTGAACATGATCGCCACCAAGCTGCCTTTCGGTGGAGTACAACTAACCACAGCTGCATTCGGTATCAGAATAGCCCAAGAATGGAGTGATGAATACGCTAGCTATGCAGTCACCCGTAATTTTAATTCTGATCTCGGTACGTATGTACTCCAGCAGCCGCAAATAATCAGCAGCATATTGCAATTTCGTAGGTCATCAGAAGGAGAAGCACTTCGGAAAGAAGTCAAGGAACAGCTATTGAGCCATGAAGGAACAGAATTCGCTACGTCTGTGAACGCAGGCCTCAGACGGAATATCCCAATGACGGTGCTCCAAAGAGCTCACGATAAGCTAGCTATCTTGATGACGACCAGTGGACGAGCCGCCACCACTTCAGCGGTTTGGTCATCTCGTTTGTTGCTGGACGACACGACGTACCTCTGGCGTAAGAAGGCACTGCAGACGCTTCTTGACCTATGCAGAGAGAAGGGGATTACGCAAAACGATCCGTGTGTGTGTGGCTCCGGAGACAAGTTATATCAATGCTGCATGTTTCCTCTAAATCAATGAATACGCTCAGACATTTGCCGCTTGTCTACAAAAAGCCCCGCATCTCTGCAGGGCTCTGTATTTCTTTGTAGTTCCCAGCAGAGACGTAGCGAGCTACGTCTCTACGAAGCGGTGAAGCGGTTTGATGCGGTTTTTTAGAACCCGCCCATGCCGCCGTGTCCACCCGGCATTGGAGCTTCCTTCTTCTCTCTCGAACGTTGTTGACGTTTCATTCTGGCGGCCACTCATAGGGGAACATTTTTCCCGCGTCCTCGGGGCTGAGTTTGACTCCCAAGATCTGGGCGGCGTGCGCCAGGACGGGGTCGTGGCCGCTGGCCAGGTCCGCTGCCGTGGGCAACGAAATCTCGTCCGGCGTTACTCCAGTGTGCTCCAGGCTTTTGCCGTCGCTCATAATCAGGTCGGCCCTGGTGATGGATGCGCCGAAGGGAATCACGGTGTCCACACCCATGGTGTAGCTGTAGTGCCTGGCCTCCATCACGCTGCCCGAGCTCTGGTCACCGAGCACGGTTCCGCGCTTTTCAAGCTGAATCACCCGCGCAAACAGCTCCGCCGCCGAGGCTGACCTGCTATCCAGCAGCACCACCAGTTTGCCCTGAAAGGGATTGTGCCCGCCCTTGGTGATGACTGCTTCTTGCTTCGTCTCTCGTCCCACGCGATTGCCAATCTTCACGTCGTTTTCAAACATCCCTCCCAGCAGATACTTAAGCGTCTCCTCGCTGCCTCCGGGATTGCTTCGCAAGTCCAGGACCAGAGCTTTATGTTTGCGCGCCCTTCCCAGCATTCCCTCGATCTCAGACGGAGCGAAGTCGAACTCAGGCAACTTCAGGATCATCAACTCATCGCCCACCTCTACGTAGCGCGCGCGCATGAAGTGCTCCTTGTTCTCCCCCTCGCGAATCACGTCCCAGATGCCTTCTCCCGTCAGGTCTTTTATGCGCTGGCCCGCCTTCATGTTTGCCATCACATCCACTTGGCGCTCGCTGCCCGTGGGGTCGCGCAGCACCACCCGCAATCCGGGTTGCGGCCTCAGGATGTTGAATACGTATTCGATCTTCCTAAGGTTGACGCGGTCGGGCGGATAGCTGTTGATGCTCACCACCTCGTCCCCGGGCTTCACTCCTTTTGCCTCCGCATCGCTCTTAGGCTTGACCTGCGTCACGTAACAGCGTTCCCCGACAACTTGAATTTTCCATTCATAACTGTGGTGGTACGCGTGCGCAGGAGGAAGAAAAAAGGTGTGGGAGTCCTGCAGCGTGTCCAGCGCGGCCGCGACGTGCGACAACGCCATATTCATCGTCTCGGCGTTCTGGATCCTTTGCTTGTACTCGCGCAACATCGCCTCCAGGTCAACACCGTGGAATGTGGGATCGTAGTAGTGCTTGCGGAGGTCGCTGCCGATATCATCGAGCATTTGCTGCGCCCGCCCGCGATCCATGCTCGATATCTTCTCCTCCTGCTGCTTGGACCCCGCCCCACCTGCCGTGGTGGCAACTCCGAAAAGCACAACCAATACCAAGATAGAGCTGCAGAAAATTAGCTTTCTCATAAAATGCCTCATCACCCTTGGTCAGAATTCCTATATTGAAACACTCAAAGAAAGAAAAGACAATCTACCACGGAGGCACAGAAAGACAGAGAAAACACAGGCAATGTTTCCTCCGCGTCTCCGCGCCTCCGCGGTGAAGATAAAAACAAAAAGCCCCGCATTTCTGCAGGGCTTTTGTATTTCTTCGTAGTTTTCGGCAGAGACGTAGCATGCTACGTCTCTACGAAGCGGTTTCTTAGAAACCGCCCATCCCGCCGTGTCCACCCGGCATTGGAGCTTCCTTCTTGTCATCCGGAATCTCCGAAACCAACGCTTCGGTGGTGAGCATCAGCGCCGCGATGGAGCCGGCGTTTTGCAGAGCGGTGCGCGTGACCTTCGTCGGATCAATGACGCCCGCCTTCACCAGGTGTTCGAACTCACCGGTCTGGGCGTTGTATCCGTAGTCAGGGTCTTTGTGCTCGCGGATCTTGCCGACCACAATTGCGCCTTCTTCGCCCGCGTTGGCCACGATCTGGCGCAGGGGCTCTTCCAGCGCGCGCTTTACGATGTTGGCGCCGATCAGCTCATCGCCTTCCAGCTTGAGCTTATCGATCGCCGGGATGCAGCGCACCAAGGCCACGCCGCCGCCGGGGACAATGCCTTCCTCGACTGCTGCGCGGGTTGCGTGCATTGCGTCTTCCACGCGAGCTTTCTTCTCTTTCATTTCGGTCTCGGTGGCTGCGCCGACTTTGATCACGGCAACGCCGCCGACCAGCTTGGCCAACCGCTCTTGCAACTTCTCGCGGTCGTAGTCGCTGGTGGTGTTTTCCACTTGGCTGCGGATCTCTTTTACGCGGCCTTCGATCTCGACCGGCTTGCCTTTGCCTTCCACGATGGTGGTGTTGTCTTTATCCACCGTGATTTTCTTGGCGCGGCCAAGGTCCTGCAACTGAATGTTCTCGAGCTTGAGGCCCAGGTCTTCCGTGATGGCCTTGCCGCCGGTCAGGATGGCGATATCCTGCAGCATGGCCTTGCGGCGGTCGCCGAAGCCAGGGGCCTTTACGCCCACAGCCTGCAGCGTGCCACGCAGTTTGTTGACCACCAGAGTAGCCAGCGCTTCGCCTTCAACATCTTCGGCGACGATCAGCAGCGGCTTGCCGCTCTTGGCAATCTGCTCCAGGATGGGCAGCAGGTCTTTCATGGATGAGATTTTCTTTTCGTAGATAAGGATATAAGCGTCTTCAAGCACCGCTTCCATGCGCTCAGGATCGGTGACGAAGTAGGGAGAGAGGTATCCGCGGTCGAACTGCATGCCCTCAACCACGTCGAGCTGGGTTTCCATGGTCTTGGATTCTTCCACGGTGATCACGCCATCTTTGCCGACCTTCTTCATGGCCTCGGCGATGATCTTGCCGATGGTCTCATCGTTGTTGGCCGAGATGGTGCCCACCTGGGCGATCATCTCGCCGGTGACGGGCTTGCTGAGGTCATCGAGCAGTCCCTTTTTGCGCTCGCCGTGCTTGTCGATCGTGCCGCAAACCGCGGCTACGGCCTTTTCGATGCCGCGCTTCATCGCCATCGGATTGGCTCCGGCGGCAACCGTCTTCACGCCTTCGCGATAGATGGCCTGCGCCAGCACGGTGGCGGTGGTGGTGCCGTCGCCGGCTACGTCCGAGGTCTTGCTGGCGACTTCACGCACCATCTGCGCGCCCATGTTTTCCTGGGTGTCTTTCAGTTCAATTTCTTTAGCTACGGTTACGCCGTCCTTGGTGATGGTGGGCGAACCGAACTTCTTTTCAATAACGACGTTGCGGCCCTTGGGACCGAGCGTCACTTTCACGGCGTCCGCCAGAATGTTGACGCCGCGGAGGATCGCCTGTCGCGACTCCTCGCCATGTACAATTTGCTTTGCCATATCTATATCTCCTTAAATTTTTTGCGACTTCTATCGGGCCCTATCGCCCGGAATTCTCTTTGCTTCTGCTTTGGCTTCTGGCTCCTGATTTAGCTTCTAGCTCCTAGCCACTGGCTGTTTTTGATCCTTCAGATCTGAGGCTTACTGTTGCCCCACATGTTTTGAAGAATCACAGCTAATCTTTTGGGTCGAGCTAGCAGCCATTAGCTTCCTAAATCAAAAACAGCTAGAAGCTAGCAGCTAGTAGCTGCGCGTCAGCGCGCAAGCGCTAGCGCCGCGATCCCGCAGTTTCTTTTTCTTTATGAGCTTTGCCGGAGTGAGCGCCTTGCAGGATGCCGAGGATCTCCTCTTCCCGCATGATGATGTACTCTTCACCGTCAATCTTGATCTCGGTGCCCGAGTACTTGCCGAACAGGACCCGGTCGCCCTCTTTTACGTCGAGAGGGAACACCCGGCCTTCTTCGTTGCTCTTGCCCTTGCCAACGGCAATGACTTCGCCCTCCTGCGGCTTTTCTTTGGCCGAGTCGGGGATAATGATGCCGCCACGAACCGTTTCTTGGTCTTCGATCCGCCGAATTACGACGCGATCATGTAGTGGTGTAAGCTTACTTGCCATGTTTTTTCTCCTTTCAAACTCTTGATTAAAAAATATAAACTCGTTGAATTGATTGACCTTACGCAGACTTGTTAGCAGTCAGTACTACTGAGTGCTAATTGTAGCCTGAATGAATTTCGTCTGTCAAATAGTTGAGTGTAAGTCACTCAAGGTGAAGCACTCAGCAATCAGTACTCAGCGTTCAGCTAAATCGGCTTCCACTTCTTTGAAGACTGGCCTTTGGGATCAGCGTTGATCCGCGTTCATCCGCGGCAGAAGTTCTTAGTTTTTCTCTGCGGTGGAAAAAGTGATATCACTTTGCTAATTCCTCAGGAATTGCAGGTATCATTCTTCCAGGCATTCAAGAATGCTTGGTTGGCTTCAGGTCTTTGAAAAACTTACTGCCCTGCTGGGATGAAGATGAACATCAGCGACAGCTTGAAACTGCGAGCTTAAAGTTTACCGATCAGTATCTATCCAGCAACCGCGGACTATTTATCCTCATTACTTCTCCCCCTCTCATATATACCTGAATTGGAATGACTTAACTCGACTGAGACTACTTCAAGTAATGGGGGGAGGGGGGACTACTTATCCGTGACAATCACATGTTACTAGAAAGATAATAGGCCAGAAAAAGCAACCGCAAAACCCCCAACTCTAGGCTAGCTTGAACTGCGCTTGCTTTTCTAATCCGCGCGATCGGCGAAATCCGCGGTGTGCTTTTCCTGAGGACTGAGGACTGACAACTGAGGACTATTTGAGGAATGTGTTTAGCGGTACAATGAGCTCATGAGATCCGCCATCCTGCTGCTCCTTTCGGCATTGCTGGCTGTGCCTGCGTTCGCAGGCGAAAAAGTTTATTCGACCCTGAAGTTTGTGATCCTGAAAGATGGCAATGGCAAGCCGGTGCGCAACGCCTCGGTGATCTTGCATCCGGTGGATAAGAACGGCCACCAGAATAAAGGCGGCATCGAGTTGAAGACCGATCAGGATGGCAAGACCAATATGGATGGCGTCCCGTACGGCAAGCTGCGCGTGCAGGTGATTGCGCCCGGCTTCCGCACCTACGGCGAAGATTTCGAGATCAACCAGCCCGAGCAGGAAATCACCATCAAGCTGCAAAAACCCTCAGACCAATACTCAATCTACAAATAAAGTACTCGGTACCCAGAAAAAGCCTGCCGCGAATTTCACCGATCACGCGGATTGAAGAGAGAGCAACGGTTCCCGTGAGGTTTTTTAATCGCGTTGATCTGCGCAAAATCTGCGGCGAAAAGTTTTTGTGCTTTTCTCTGTGTCTCGGTGGTGAAATCAATTCCTACGGAGCGCCCATGATCATCGCCCGACGCATGGGGCGCAGGTAGATCCTCACAGAATTCTGTGCAGTATTATTGCTGAGGTCTGGGTCAGCGGTAGTCGAGGAGATGACCGAAGCCGTGGTCTTCAGGTCATGCGTAAGCGGAGCCAGGATCGTCACATGAAAGCTGGCTTGCGCAGAGGTGGCCAGCGCCGAGCTGGTGCACACTACGGGACCTGATCCGGTGCAGGCGGCGTCCATGGCGGTGATGCGTACCTTTATTGGGAAAGTCAGTGTCAGTGTTGCGACCGTGGTGGTAGGACCGTTGTTGGTCACGGTTGCGGTGTAAGTCAGCGGCGCGCCGACTGCCACATATCGCGTAGAAGGCGAGCGAGTGAGTGTGGCGGCAAGATCTGCGCTGGGGAGCACGTGCAATATTAGCTGCTGACTATTGTGTGTAAGCGTGCCCGGGTCGGAGCCGGTGGCGATGAGATTAAAGGTGTAGTCGCCGTTGCTATTGCTGCTGGCGTTGATGCTGAACGCGGCTCCGCCGCCGGTGGGCGCCACAGGTGACGCTGCCGGACACGTAGGCGGAGCGCCGATGCCGCAGCTCACCGTGACCTGATAGTTGTATCCGTTTTGCGCGGTCAGTGTGCCGTTAAAGCTCGCGGTCTGGTTCGTCGTGACCGTCTGCACAGGATTGGACACCGAGACTGCAAAATCGGCGACGTGTAACGTGACTTGCTGTTGATGCACGATCGCTCGCGAGTCAGAACCAGTGGCCACGAGGTTAAACGTGAAGTCGCCTCCCGCGGGATTGCTGGCGGTGACGCTGAAAGCTGCTCCGCCCGGGGTAGGCGTAACCGTTGTTGGAACGCAGGTGGCCGGTGCGCCACTGCCGCAGGTCACAGTGACCGCGCTGCTGTACCCGTTGAACGCGGTCAGCGTGCCCGTGAAGGTTGCGGTCTGATTGGCCAGCACCGTTTGCACAGGATTGGAAACCGAAACCGTGAAGTTGGCGGCGTCAACTACCAGCAGCGTTACGCTCTGCGCGGGCGCGGTCAGAGTAATCGTGCTGGAAGAAAAGGCGACATCGCTCAGGTGGTTGATCACGTTGGCGCTGGTGAGCTGCCAGACGTGAGCGACGCCGCTGGCTTGGAAATGCGCGAGATTAACATTCACCTGCGGGCTGACACCTGAATCTTTGTTGACCAGCATGACCGTAAGCGCGCCATCGGAAGTGCGCAGGGCAGAGAAGGCGGAAAGATGGTCGGGGTTGGGCACCGTGGTTGACACGCTGGTATCGCCGAAGGTGGATTTGTTGCCATCGTAGTTGCGGTACATCTTCATGGCTTTGTACGTGGGGGTGGAAGCGGCGGGAGTGGTCCAGCGCGCACCGATGTCAAGGCCCTCGCGCCCGAAGATGCCGTAGATGTCGGCCTGTGTAGTCGCGCCGTTGATGTTGGGTTCATCGCCCCAGTTGTATTCCGTGATGGCAGTCTTGAGTCCAGGATAGTGCTGCGCAACCCAAGTTTTCAGGCGCGGAATAAGCATAACTTTCCCGCCATCGATGCCGGTCGAGGGAATCCAACTCTGGTCAACATAGTTTGGGTCCCACAGCGACCGGGTAGATTGATTACGCAGAGTCTGCTTCGCCGGTGAATCGTCATTACCGTATTCGCCGCCTTGGGGATAGTAGTGGACGCTGAATACATCAAGCAAGCGCTTGCCGTTGGCTATCTCATATTGATGGAACTGGTCGAGTAGCCAGGGAAGATAGTACTCATTGTTATGCGCCACCTTGTCCGGAGTGCTGTAGTTGCCCTGGCCAAAGAGTTGCTGGTCTTTGCCACTGAAGAAGTAACCGTCCCATCCCCACTCCTCCGGACCAACCACAATCGCGTTCGCATCGACCGACTTAACCGCTAAAGAGTAGTCGCGCATCTTCTGGTATAGCTCATCCATGCCGGGGCCCATGGGATGAACGTCGCGGTGCGTGCCCTGCCATATGCTGTGCTCGTTGTCGAGGATGTAGTATTGCAATCCACCTGGGGCCGCACCCCATTTGTTCACGATGTGCTGCACCCAGGCCTGCTGAATACTTGTGCTGTTGGGCACATTGGCATCATTGGGATCGGCGCCTGGTATCGGACTTCCATTCGTATACAGCCCGTTGCCGCAATTGGAGTCGTATATATCGAATGACTGCTGCGAAGGGAACTTGGTTCTGGGATAACTGCACGGAAAGGGATGGTTCGGGCCCGCCTTGGCGATCCAATCAATGATAGGGATGGTCATCATGGGTTGGGCGCCGTTGTTTTTGGAGTCGGAGATGAAGTTATCGGCATCCAGGCCGGGAGCGCCGCTGCCAATGCTTTCGTAATAATAATCGGAGGCTGTGTTGTGACTGTTAGTCTGCCAGTTGTAGCGCGTGGTGGAATTGCCTCCCCAACGGTTTGCGGGAGCATTTAAATCGTTCAGTTGCGTCGTGCTGCCAAAGGCCACACCATATATAAGAGGATTAATAGGATGCTGGCTGGCGGTCGCGTCCACGCTGACGGTGACCTGGGCCGCGGCTGGCAGTGCGGACAGAAGGACCGCGCAGCAGGCAAGCAGCAGAAGCGGCCGCGCCGCAATGGCAAGGTTTTTTAAGACGAATTTGCGCATGGGAATCCCGACAGCAGGGGAGAATCCCAATTAAATGTCAGTAGGCCTAAAGCGGCAAGATACCGGAAGGGTCATGGCCGGAAGCACAAGGGCGGAGTGCTAAGGGCCATGTCCGCGAAAACGCCTCAAATTGCAGGCTTATAGGGGAAATTTCAGCCGGGGCAGGCTTAGCTTTTAGCCAAAAGGCAAGGATGTTCCATTTTACTCTTCAGTTAAGTACCCCTCCCCCCTTGTAGCTTGGGTGTGTGCTCCTTAAGTCATTGATATTTTGTTCCTACTGAGATTTCTGGAACAAGGGTTGAGTGGGTGCCGATGAGGCGCAAGTGTTGACTTATCTGTAAATAGTCAAGGATAGATAGTATTCTGCGTCTCCGACTGCGGAGGCGGCGATCCGCGATATAAATTTTTCAAAGAACCTTTAGGACAATATTCCGCCCCGGCATTCTGGAATGCCAGATACACTTTCCGAATCCATGATAATCGAGGCCACTCCAGAGATGAAGACTTTCGGTGCCAGAATGGGACCATCCTGATATCACGATTTCCAGGTTTCAAGATTACGGCGACCCGGGCGGCAGCCACTGCTCGGGGTTTTCCAGGTGGTCCGGGGCGCGCACGATGTGCGGGGTCACAATCACCAGGATTTCGTCTTCAGTATTGTTCTTATCGCTGTGGCTGGTGAGGTCTCCGAAGATGCGGCTGAGGAAAGGCATGCCGCTCAGGCTGCGTTGCTGGTCGCGGGAAATTGTCCCTACCACCAGTGCTGCTTCGCCATCCTTTAAGCGCACGGTGCCGGTGAATTGGTGGTTGGAGATTACCGGCACATTGTTGAAACTTGTTCCACTCAGCGAGCGTATGCTCAGGTCCAGATCGAGTGTCACCTCAGCTTCTTCCCGTCTTGGGGCCCGCGGCACAAGCTTCGCATTCGTGTCAGTGGCGTTCGTGGCGGAGTCGTCAGTATTGGGGACCATGTGCATGTGGATGAGCGGCTTGGCCTTCAGCGTTATCCCCAGGTCCTCATACGAAAAAGACGGAAAATTCGAGACCTGCGCTCCGGGCAAGTTCAGCAGCGGGTTGGCAATGATCGGTGAATAAACCGCATTTTGAATGGGGAAGCGCTCACCAATCTGCATGGTGGCGGTTTGTCCTTGAGCAGCGCGCAGCACAATGTGCTCCAGGTTCTTGACCCAGGAGGTATTAAAGCTCAGGTTTGCACTTACCGGCGGGATTACAACCGCGGAGAGGGTTTTTCCACCACCAAAAATAACAAAAGGTTGTTTGAGGAGCTGGGAAACTTGCGAGTTCTGCTGATTTTGAAGCTGCGCCAGCAAGGCATTGATGGCCTGCTGGTTGTCTGGCGTCAGCCCTCCATTTTGCAGAATCTTCTGAATCTGGCTCTGGATATCAGGCTGATTCAGCGCAGAAAGCACCGCGGCCGAGACGTTAATCAATTGGAACTGCGAGGGTTGGACAAAACCCATATTGCTCAGCAGGGTGTGATTTACCTCATAGGCCTGAACGTCAAGCATGACCTGGGGCCGCGCCAGGTTCAGGTTGCCGATGAAATCGGCGGCGGCATCGAGGGTAAAGCGCGAGGCGCGTACCGTAATGGTTGACTGCGACTGGTTGGCAACCACCCAATGAATCTCATAAATGCTGCGCAGAAGAGCGACCAACTCGTTTATGGTTTCCGGCGTGGAGGCATCGGGGATATAAAACGTGCGCAGAATCATGTGGTCGTATTGCCGGCGGTTGTCGGGCGTGTCGTTAGCGAAGAAGATCTCTTTTTCCGAGAGCGCTGTCCACATGGCATGGGCCTGCGGCGCGGCGGCGGCGATGGCCTGCTCAAACGATGCTTTGTTCATCTCGAGCGAGACCGCGAGAGGGGTAAAGTTCTCGTCGAAAACCGGCGTCAGGCCGTAAAGATCGGCGAGGCGCGTCATCAGGGCGCGGCTGTCGCCGCGAAAGTGAATGTCCTTAAGCTGCGGAGAGGGCCGCAAACGTAGTTCGCCCGATTGCTCGCTGATCTGCTCCAATGAAGCGGGAGGAGTGGGGACCTCGGAGACGAGTTCGTGCAGGCGTTGCGCAGCGTAGTCGTTGGCGGGGTCGAGCGCGAGCGCGGCCTGGAACTCAGCCATGGCTTTTACGCGCCGCTCTTCTGCCGTCAAATTCCTGGATTCATCGGCTGTCAGTATGGCGGTGTTGCCGTTTTTCAGATGATCAGAGACCAGCTTTTGCCGCATAAGCTCGCGGGCGCTGACGTACTGGTTGTTTTCCGGATTAAGGCGTGCCGCTTCCTGAAAGCTGGAAAAAGCCTCGTCATATTGTTTTTGCTGTTCAAATTTGACTCCACGCTTGAAGGCAGCGCGGGCAGCCTTGGTGTCCTGTTTGGAAGCGGCGGCGTGACCCTGGGCGGCCAGAGCAAACGACAAGACGAGAACAGCAAGAAAACGCATGAGAGGAAATTGTACAGTGAATTGAGATGCACGTATGAACGCTTTAGTTCCTAAGGCGATTGATTTGGTGTCAAATTTAGTTCTGCCTCACAAATAGTCGTTCAACATTGCTTGCGCGCCCAGTGGCGGGGTCACACTCGATGACCACGGCGGCAAGGCGCACATCTCCAGTGGCGGGCTCAAAGCGTTGTGGCATGTTGTTGAGGAAGCGTTGCAAAATTTGCTCTTTATCTACGCCGATGACGCCATCGTAGGGGCCGGTCATACCCACGTCGGTCTGGTAGGCCGTGCCCTTGGGCAGTACACGCTCATCCGCGGTTGGGATGTGAGTATGCGTGCCGATGACGGCGGTCACGCGGCCATCGAGGTACCAGCCCAGGGCGACTTTCTCTGAAGTGGCTTCGGCGTGCATATCCACGAAGATGATCTTGGCTTTGATCTTTTCCAGCAGCGCGTCGGCGGTGCGAAAAGGATCATCATTGCTTCCCATGAACACGCGTCCTTGCAGGTTGATGACGGCAAAATCATGCCCAGAACGGGAAACGCCCTCAAAGACCCCGAAGCCCGGAGTTCCGGCGGGATAGTTGGCCGGACGCAGCACGCGATGCGCCATGCCATCCTGATTGCCGGCGGCCCGCTCGAAAAATTCGATGATCTCTTTTTTGTCCCAAATGTGGTTGCCGGTGGTGAGCACCTCAATGCCCAGACCGAGCAACTCTTCCACCAGCGGCGGCGTAATGCCGAAGCCGGCGGCTGCGTTCTCTCCATTGGCCAGCACCAAATCAACCTTGTGATTGCTGACAAGCATGGGAAGCTGGTCGCGGACGATAGTGCGTCCGGGGCGTCCAAAGATGTCGCCGATGAAGAGAATGCGCATTATTACGATACTAGCATCTGAATAGCTCCAAGCTTCAAGGAGTTCTTCGGCTGAGCAGTCAGCAGTTCAGCGGTCAGCACTCAGTAATCAGAGGAGGACGGTGTGGAAATTAGTTTGCAGGTACTGATGTCAAACTTGAAACGTTTCTGCATTTTGTAGTCACTATCTTTGTGGACGTATGATAGTGTACCGCCATACAGGCCAACCTTAGAGATAGCCGCTACGGCACTCAGGAGTTGCCTGACACGATTGCAAATTGATACCAAAAATCTCGACATTTCCGACAATTTGAAAACAGGAGGGAGAAGCCCATGCGCTTCCAAAGCTGCTCTATGAATCATCAAATGTTCCGGTATCTTCACAGTTTTTTTCTCGTCATTCTGTTGGTTGGGCTCATGGGGTCTGTGTTGGCGTACGGCCAAGTAGACTATGCAACCGCTACCCTGAAGGGTGTGGTGGTGGACCCCCAAGGAGCCGTAGTCGCCGGAGTGAATGTCAGTGCTACTAATTCCAGAACGGGAATCGTAAAGTCGGCCCAGACGGATTCGCAAGGCCGCTATCAGATTCCGGCGTTGCCTCCGGGGGCCTATGAGATCAGTTTTGCGAAGCAGGGCTTTTCCAAGGAAGTTGTGAAAGACGTCGTGCTGACCGTTGGCCAGACCCTGGTCTACGATGCGCATTTGAAACCCGGGACCAGTGAGACGGTTGAAGTCACCGGAGAGAATGTCGAACTGATTCAAACCGAGCAGACGCAGCAAGCCAACACGATCAATGATCGCCAGGTTGAATATCTGCCCAACATTGACCGCAACTTTACCAACAACGTTTACACCGTGCCCGGGGTCAGCAACTCTGAGGCGACGCGCAGCCAGACTCCGGGGTTTACGCCATACTTGACGACCGGGTTTTCGATTGGCGGCAGCAACGGACGCAATAACCTTTCTACGATTGACGGCGGCGAGAATGAGTATGGCACCGGGCAGTACAGGATCACCAACTATCCTGTGGATGCGATCCAGGAGTATCAGATCAACCGCAACGCCTTTAATGCCGAGTTCGGATTCACCGATGGAAGCGCCATCAACATTGTGACCAGGACCGGTGGCAACCGGTTCCATGGAGATGTCCACGGCTTTTTCCGCAACCAGGACACCAGCGCGGCAAATTTCTTCAACGGGTTTCAGGGAAGGCCGAAGGCCTTCAGCCAAAACCTGTATGCGGGCGGCACATTCGGCGGACCGATTGTGAAGGACAAACTTTTCTTCTTCATGGCCTATGAGTTTCAGAGACAGGACACACCTATTTTTAACGTCCTACTCAATACTCCTCAAGCGCAGGGCATCAGCGCGACCGGAATCGGACTCGGAACAAACTGCGCCGGGCCGACGCCAACCACACTCAACCCGAATCTGGACCAACTGTGTTATATCAATGCATTGAAAACATCGGGCAATCCCTTTCTGGTGGGATTTGCCAACGGAGTCACACCGGGATTGACGCCGACCAACAATCCCTCCTTGGTGAAGTTACTCACTCGCGACGATGGGATATTCAGCAATCCAGATAGATTGCACAATGCTACTGCTCGCCTCGATTATCAAGCCGGAACCAAGGATTCCCTGAGTTTTCGCCTGACCTATGCGCACAACAACTTCAGGGCGCCACAGCAAGGTATTGTCAATGGGTCTCCTGACGGCGAGGCCCTTTTCGCGAGAGATTTCAGCGCACTTGGCACGTGGACCCACGCCTTCGGAGATAATCTGGTCAACCAGGCGCTGGTGCAAGTTGTGCCGCGAAACCGGTTTGAGGAGCTTCCTTTGAACCCTGGCCTCGGCGTGCGTGTGAACCTTGGCGTTCTGGGACCGGTCGGAAGCCCTGCCCTGGTCCCCTATCGGGGCCACCAGCAGCGTTACCAGTTCGAAGACAACCTTACCTTGAGCAAGGGAGCGCATACGTTTAAAATCGGGGCCTCTTACCGGGCAGCAAATTATCACGTGGAAAATGACCTGTGGTTTAATCCGCAGTTTGATTTTAGAGACTCGGTCATTCCACTCATAAACCTCGCGCCGCCAGCAGTTCAGGCGCAACTGGTGGGATTCAATCTGTCTCACGGACTTCCATCAACGGGTGCGGCAAGCACCAATCTGAGTGGAGCCCAATCCTTCGCTTTTGGGATTCCTGCTGACATGCTGGCAGGATTTAATAATCCTGTGTGGCAGGGATGGGGGCACTATTTCGGAGCCTACGCGCAGGATACCTGGAAGCTCAATTCTCGGCTTACGATGAACGCCGGCGTACGCTTCGACGTTGACGGCGAGCCGTCGCCCCTGAGTACCAGCTTCTATGCCTCTCCGCGGCTGGGTTTTGCCTGGGACCCCTTCGGCGATCACAAGACGGTTTTCCGAGCCGCTGGAGGTATTTATTACGCGCCGGTTGATGTGCTGATTCCAATCTACGGTTCGTTGCTGAATGGCAGCGGAAGATACATCAATGAAGTGGTATCAGTGCTGAGTCCCACGGACCCGACCGTCGCCAAGCTTTGGCAGTTGGGTGTCGCACAAGGCAATCTGCCCTTCGGACAGCCAACGGCCGCACAGTACGCTGCTGTCGGCATCAACACTAATGCGCCAGGGGCAAGTGTGGGTTACAGTGTTACTTCCAACTACAAGAACCCCTACACCGTGCAGGCCAGCTTCAGCTTTGACCATGAGCTGGCAAAAAACCTATCTCTCGAGATCGGATATAACATGTATCGCGGCATCCATCTACAGATGCCGCTGGAGACGGCTTATACCGAGATTCCAGTCGGTTCTCCGTTGTGTCCCCCGCCCTCTGTCACCATTTTCGCAGGATGTCACGACCAAAGTGGCGGGCCGCTCTACGCGCCTGTTACCGGCCAGCTACAGCATGTCACATACTCTTCCATCGGAAATTCGATCTATCATGGCATGACGACTTCGCTGACCAAACGCTACAGCAATGGGTTGCAATTTCAGGTCAACTATACCTGGAGCAAGACCATTGACGATGTCATTGATTTCTCCAGCTTCCAGGCCTGGTTCCGGCCGAGCCGCCTGAGTACATATCGGGCGACATCAGTCTTCGATGTTCCGCATATTTTCGTGGCCAATGCGGTCTATACAACTCCGTTCAAGGCAAATGAAGGAAACTGGTTTACCCGGGCGCTGGCCGACATTTCGCTTGCTCCCATTGTGACTGTGCGCAGCGGATTGCCGTTCTCGGTCAGGACACCCAGCCTGGTGAACAAAATAAACAATCAGACGCTGGACAACAACTTCGCCATCCCGTTCGGCGCGCGGCGTGACAACAACCGTGGTGCTGCCTATGCCACGACTGACATGAGATTCACCAAGGCTGTATTCTTCAACCGCGACCGCGGAATCAGGGTGGACTTTATCGTGGAAGGCACCAATATTTTCAATCGGACCAACTTCAACCAGGTCAACGATGTATTTGATGTGAACGGCTTTACTTCGACCGTGGCGTTGGCCAACGGTCAGACGCTTAACCTGCTGACCGGACCTTACACCGGACTGCATGGCGTGAAGCCACACAGCATTAAGGACCTGAAAACGCCTCTCTCGTTTATACAGGCTGACGCTGCGCGCCAGATTCAGTTTGGGATCAAGATAGCCTTCTAAGAGAATTGGTAATTGTGTAATCGGGTAATTGCAGAATTTGTTGTGATTTTGCATCATCCCGGTTGCACAATTACCACTTGCATGGCGTTTATTGTTCCGCCTGAACGCGAATGAGGCGCAGCATCTCTTTGCGAATCCATCCGGAAAACGGGCCGACTACGCTCCAGTAAAGCCGAAACTTGCGCCGGGCGCCGGAGCCAAAAGTCTGGATGCGAGTTTCAGTCGAGAGCTTTGTTTGATCAGGCGAAGGTGAGCTTAGATGGAAGTTCCACAGTGCCTTGGCATATCCCTCTGTCTGGAAGGCAAGAATTTCCCCTGCTGAGAGACTTCGTAGAACACCACTGTCTGGACGCCAGAAGCGGCCTACAACGCCGATGACAAGCTCTTGGTTTTCTACCCGCGCTACCTCCATGAAACCCGCCTGCCGCATTCGCTCCGTCAGACTTTGTTTAGGATCGGGCTTGCGAGAGCGGCGGCCAAGAGTACGTACGCCCATCAAAAAACGGATGACGCCCGACTGGGAAAAATCCACATGCTGCAATACGGCAAAGGTGCGTGCAGGAGAGGCTTTGATCAAAGTTTCATAGCGAGCGGCGACATCGTAGCGCGGCATCAGAGCGTCGATCTGCATGCTCAGTTCACCAACTCGGCAGTCTTGAGAAAGCCGTAATCACCACTGGGCATCACAGTTAAGTTTTTGACGCGGCGATTGTGGACCAGAACGTTGTCCAGGTACCACAAGTTCACGTAAGGCACGTCTTCTGCCAGAATTTTCTGCACCTGATCGTATAACGGCTTTCGTTTTTGTGGATCAACTTGTTCCCGCGCCTGGTTCAGGAGCGAATCCACCTGGGGATTGGAGTAATAACCACGGTTGGCGCGCTGCGGAGGAATGCTGGAAGAGTGGAAGACATACTCAAAAATATCCGGGTCCTGATTGCCGCCGATCCAGCGCAAGGAGAATATCTGGAAGGCGCCCTTGGTGATCTCGGAAAAGAACGTGGCAAACTCGAGCGTGCGGATATCGAGCGCAATACCCACATCGCGCAATTGCTGCTGCAAGACTGCGGCCAGCAGGCGCGTGGTTTCTTCGGTGGAGGTCTTCATCAATAGATGAAAGCGAACCCCGCTCGCGCCGGGAGGGTGCCCGGCCTGGTCGAGCAGTTCGCGAGCACGCGAGGGATCGTAGTTGTAGTGGCGCACATTGCCGTTGTAAGCCCAGCTCTGCGGTGGAAGAACGCTGCTGGCGGGCTCGGCCTCGTCTCTCCACAAGTAGTGAATCATGGGCTCGCGGTTGATGGCATAGGCAATCGCCTGGCGTACGCGCACATCTTTCAAGATGGGATCGCGCAGGTTGAAAGCCAGGTAGCTGTAAATGCTGCCGGAGGCAATCTCGATCTGGAGATTGGGTTCGCGGCGCAGAGCCACAACTGTATCCGCGGTGAGAGAACCGCTGGGCGCGATATCCGCGCTGCCTTTACGCAACTCAAGCGCACGCGTGGTGGGATCGGGAATGACGGCGAAACGTACACGCTCAATGCGGGGACGCAGGCTAGCGTCCCAGTAGTCGGGATTGCGCTCGAGAACCACTTCCTTGTCCAACTCCTGGCGCACAAAGCGAAACGGGCCGGAGCCAATCGGGTTGCGATTGAAGTCGGCGCCGCTGTCATAGGGCACAATCCCAATGCCACCCTCGGAGAGGTTCCACATCAAAGTAGCATCGGGTTCTTTAAGGTGAAAAATAACGGTGGCATCATCGGGGGCTTCGATGCGCTCTACATGTTTGTAAGTCGCGGTCTTGGGGCTGGGCAAGACGTGGTTCAGCAAGGAGTCAATGGTGTACTTCACATCGCGCGAGGTCAGCGGACGTCCATCGTGAAAGCGCACGCCTTGCCGCAAATGGAAGATATAAGTCAACGGATCGGGAATCTCCCAGCGCTCGGCCAGCATGGGCTGCAAGTTGAAGTGCTCATCGCGGCGAAAAAGCGCATCGAAGATCAACATATCAATGCGCTCGGATTGCGCGTCCAGCCCCACGCGGGGATCAAGATTGGTTGGGCTGCTCTCGATGATCATGACCAAGGTGTTGGGGTCGGCGCGGCGCGTGCAGCAAGTCAGAAGCAGAGGAAGCGCGATCGCGGCCAGACAGCGAAGACGGAGCATGCCTTCATTAAAACACGATTAAGACAAAAACAAATTAGCAGCAGATGAAACGCAGAAAACCGCAGATTTTCAAGATTTTCGAGCCTATGGGCAAGATGCCCACGGGACAGCCGGCGGGACGCCGGCGCTACTCAACCACAGCCGGGACGGCTGTGCCACACGATCATAACCACCCAGTACTGCTTCTGCTATGGAAACGAAATCTTCCCCAGAATTGCTGCCCGTTTGGCCCCGGTGGCAGAAGGAATATTTCCCGGCTGGCGGTGCCAGGTCTGATAGGCGAGCAGCGCGAAGGCGATGGCCTCTTTGGCCTCGGAGGGGATGCCGAAGTCATCCGAAGGTTTAAGTTTGAGTTTCAGCGGCGACAGCCGTTCTTGAATCATGTGCATGAGTGTGCGGTTTTTTGCTCCTCCGCCGGAGACAATAAACTCCTGAAAAGAATTAGGGCGCATCACGTAACGCTGCAAGGCGTGTTGAATGGAAGCGGCGGTTAGGGCAGTTGCTGTGGCTACGATATCTACTTTTCTTACACTGGCTTTTCTATTTTTCTTACACCAATGCATAAACTGCTGTGCAAACTGGCGTCCGAACTGTTCGCGTCCAGCGGTGCGCGGCGGTTCTTGCTGGAAAAAGCTGCCACGCAGTGCTTGATTGACTATGGTTTCGAGAACCCTGCCTTGTGCAGCAATTTTGCCATTGCGATCGAAGGGCTGGCCGAAGAGTTGTTGGGTGACAGCATCAATCACCATGTTGCCCGGGCCGGTATCGAAGGCGATTACCTGTTCGGCTTTGGCGCCTGCTGGAATAGCAGTCAGATTGCCAATGCCGCCCAGGTTTTGCAGGATACGTCCGCGACGGGGATGACGGAAGAGCAGGTAGTCCAAAAAGGGAACTAGGGGCGCGCCCTTGCCTCCAGCGGCCATATCAGCCGGACGAAAATCAGAAACGACCGGCGCTCCCACGCGAGCCGCCACGACCGCGGCTTCACCGGTTTGCCAGGTACAGGCAATAGGATGGTTCAGAAACAATGCTGGTTTGCTTTGGTGATAGAGCGTCTGTCCGTGGCATCCGACGAGGTCTAATTTGGGAATGCGGTTGGTACGCCTGGCCTTGAGAATGGCTTCGGCATAAAGCTCGCCCAGAAGGAAATTCAGGCGGGCGAGATCGGCTACGTGGGCCGAAGCCGCATTCATCAAACTCAGGATTTTTTTGCGAAGAGCAGGTGTATAGGAATATTGCTCATGCGCCAGCAGGGCAAAACGTGTGTGCAGGCCGCGTCCGCGACAGCGCACAAACGCTACATTGATGCCATCGGCAGAGGTCCCGCTCATCACTCCGGCAACAATCATGTTAAGAATTTAACCACACAAAGGCAGTTACAGGCTCCAAAGTTTGCAACCGAACCACTACAGACTATTCATGAAAGCAACCAAGTCTGATCTTTCCTGTAGTGTAAGCGTCATGTGAAAGCGGGTGCGGTAAAAACTTACTACATCAGAGAGCGTTTTGGCGGAGCCATCGTGAAAATAAGGAGCGCGTGCAGCCAGACCGCGCAAAACCGTCGTCTTGAATTTCCCAATGTCTTTGCATTTGCCGGTGCTCATGGCCAGGCCGGGATCGCTGACTTGATGAATACTTTGGTCATTGCAGGTGAGTGTATAAAGCGGCATATCTGCAGTGCGAAACTGCGTGTCTCCGACGCCGATGTTGAGCAGCCTCTGCGAGGAAATGCTGCCGGCGTTGGGAGCATCATGGCAGGTAGTGCACGTACCCATGATCACTGGTTGATTGAGGTCGTCATTGAGTCCGGCAACTCCGGAAATAATCATGGTGCGGGTGTTAAAGAGTGCCTCTCCCCGGGCAATGGCCTGGCGTGCTGCCGTGAACTGGTCGGGGGGTGTACCGGAAAGATCGGTCCAGGTTTTGTAGATTCCAAAAACCTCGGGATTGAATGAAGTTCCCATAGCACCGGACACCGTGGGATCGTTGATTCCAATAAAAAAATCCTGGCTGGAAAGCGCTTGTGGGCCTCCCTGAGCATTGAGTGCATTGAGAGGACCGGCAGCGTTGTCGAAAGATTGCGCCGTAAAGAGCGAAGTTTCAAACTGAACAATCTGGTCCAATTGCTCATCGGTAGGAGGGGTTGCCGCCTGGGCGTGTCCAAGCGTAGCGTTTGTTGCCTGGCTCCTGAGATCAAAAAACGGAAATGTTCCGGTGGTCTCCCGGCCATCCCACATGATTTCACTGTTAAACCTGAGATTGGTTGACGGCAGCGGGCGGCGGTATAAAGAAAGCCCGTTGACGGAACAATTGTAAGGATCATCCACTGCAGTCAGTACAAACTCAGCGTTGGCGGGAATAGGCCTGGCGATGCGAATCAGCCCCTTCTGACGCAGCAATGTAGTCGCTGCGGTGCGAGCGGTAACAGTGGAGACATCATTCGTGGGGCAATTCGTGCCATCAACGGAATTAAATATGGGATCCAGCCCGCCGTCAACGTCAAAGCGGGCCTGAACAGCGGTGGCAGAGACGCTCCAGCCCTGGTCCAATTGATGACAGGAGTTGCAGGTGCGTTGATTCGTGCCCAGAACCTGAAAGAACGGGTTGGTGCTGGTGGGGATAGGGCCATTGAGCGACAGAGTCTGAAGCTGGCCTGAGCTGTCGCTCGTAGTAATTGTGACCGGAGCTAAAAGCTTATTGGAGCCACAGCTGGCTGCCAGCAATGCCAGGCATAGTGCGAACAGAAAAATCCGCACTCGCCTTCTCAGGCTGAGGTTATTGTACTTATTGATCACTTCGTCCTTGTTTAACTGTTACTTTAGCCCAAGTGGCTTAAATTGTGAATGATTTTTGTGCACTCGCCTGCGCAAGTTGGGCGGCGAATTTCGCCATCTCTTTGCGCGCTTTTTCCACCGAGGCAACGGAAAAGCGGGAGGGGAATTTCTTGAGCTCTTTTGCCCGTTTTTTAAACGCCAGCACACGGCCGGCAGATTCGGCAACGCGGCGGGCAAATGCCGGG
>DATHMF010000072.1 GCA_035487355.1 Terriglobales bacterium
GCGCCGCCAGGATCGCGCACAAAGATGAGCTCGAGGCCGAATCCTGAATCACGCCACCGCCGCTGCTGGAAGAAATGTACTGCTGCGGCAGGCCCAGCATCTCCACCAGCCAATCGAGGACGTGGGCTTCGAGTTCCGTGCAGGCAGGCCCGGTAACCCAAAGCATTCCCTGGATGCCAAACGCCGCCGAAAGCAACTCACCCAGCACCGAAGGCCCGCTGGAGTTTCCGGGAAAATAGGCGTAAAAGTTCGGCGACTGCCAGTGGGTGATGCCGGGAAGGATTTTCTGTTCTACGTCGCGCATGACGGCGTCGAACGGCTCAGGACGCGGCGGCGCCGAAGCTGGCAGCGACGCACGCACCTCACCCGGCGCAACCTGCGCCTTCACCGGATACTTTTCGATCTGCTGATGATAATCCGCAATCCAATCTATAAGCCTCTTGGCTTCTTCTCTAAATTGCTGCGGTGACATGTGGAAGGTGGGTTCCAAACAATCCTCCAGAGCTGGTTGTAAACGCTCTACTAATCTTAAATGGGTTTGTAGTGAAGCCGGACACACACGGCTTATTGTTCATTTCACTTCGTTGTCACTGCACCCGCGCAAATTTGTACGTATTGAGATAGAACTCCCGAACTCCGGTTTTCGATGCTCCGGGCTCGAGGAAGATGCTGGTGTGTTTGACCCTTCCGTTTGAATAGCTGAGTTCCAGGGTATAGTTGGCGATGCGGTAGGTGCCACTGCCCGGGGCGCCGTCATCAAAGTCGTAGCCGTTGCCCACCGGTTGGCGCACCATCACAGCAGCCGCTTTGAAGACGCCTTCATCCGCAAATTTTCCATCCGTTGTAAAGGTAATTCCCTGCTGCGAGCCGGCATAGAGTGATTTGTAGTCTTCGCGGCGGAAGGTGCCTGCGAGCTTCATTCCGTCGCAGGGCTCGAGCCGGTGGTAGGTGTCTCCGTTGACCTGAAGGTGGTCGGGATACTCTCTAAGGTCCCAACTGATAGGTTCTTTTTCATGCTCGGGATCGGTAATCAGGAAGACGATCTTGCCGTGACCATCTGGGCCGCCAGAAGATTGGTACGATCCCCAGCCCACGGGATTTCTCCTGATTTCGGCGTCTTCATCGAGCTTATCCATTCCCTGATCGGGAAAGCCTTCCATGAATCTTCCATCGGGAAAGAAGACAACGTAACGCCAGGAGATGGAGGGCCCACTGCTGCTGTAGTTGACTACGCCGACGCCGCGATAGATGCCATTGAACTTGCCCTTCCCTTTGGACAGCGGAACCGGCTTGGCGGCCTCGGCAACCTTGGGATCGCCCGCTCCGCTGGCAAAACCCAGGCTGTCGAGAAAATGGCCGAGCACTTCCTGCAGGGTATTGGCGAGTCCGGCATCGCTGACGTTGCTTAGGAAGAAGACGGTTTCGGCCTTCTTCCCATTTTGGGCAACCATGAGAAACAGGCCCCAACGCACTCCGTCGTGATCGGCAAGCACCGCGGTGCTGGCCAGCAAATCATAACCCTTGGGCGCGTGCTTGGAGACCACCTCGCTGCTCTGCAATACGCGATAGTCTTTCTGCAAATTTGCCAAACGCATGTCGTAAGCGGCCCGCAAATCGGATTTCAGATCTATGGCCGGTGGCAGCGCAATGAAGGCCTTGCCGAAGCTGCTTGTGGGGGCAACGATCAAGGTAGCATCGGGATTATCCACTCGCTCCCAGCCGGGCGGCATGTAGAAAACGAAGTCTCCTGCCTGACTGTCGGGCTCATACTGGGCTGTGAGAGTGGGCACTGCCGCCAGGGTGAGAAAAATAAGGAGACAGAAAATCGCGCTCCTGCTGATAAGCGCCCGGAAGATGAAACGTTTCATGAGGGCCTCCCGTTGCGCCGATTATATACACTACTACCGGGAGGATTTGCATGCCAACTCGACGTGAGGTTCTCATGGGTACGGTGGCCGCCGGAGCGGCTGCATTGGTTGGGCCTGCGTTTCCTGCCTTTGCCAAGGATTCACCAGCGGCAGCGCCTGTAAATTTCACGCCGGTAGATTTTGAAGTGCCCAAAGGCGCGTGCGATTGTCACGTGCACATCTTCGGAGATGCCCACCGCTTCCCCTTTTCACCCGCGCGCACCTACACACCTGGCCCAGCCCAGGTGAAAGAGTTGCGCACCGTGCATCGGGCCCTGCACACCGAGCGCGTGGTGATCGTGCAGCCCAGCGTTTACGGTACGGATAACTCCTGCGCACTCGATGCCATCAAGCAGCACGGCTCCAACGCGCGCGGCATCGCTGTGATTGATGACAAGATATCTGACCCGGAACTCGACAAGCTGCATCACGCCGGCTTTCGTGGCCTAAGGCTCATCTTCCCGCCTACCAGCCAGACCGATCCTGCGGTTGTGCGTCAGCGCCTCCAGGGAACAATTGATCGTGTGAAGGCCGGCAAGTGGCATATACAGATTTACATGCGTCTCGCTGTGATTGAAGACATCAAGGACCTGGTCACAGCCTCCCCGGTGCCGGTTGTCTTCGACCACTTCGGTGGGGCGCAAGCATCTCTCGGCGTCGAACAGCCCGGCTTTGAGACTCTGCTGAAGCTGGTGCAGGCAGGCAAGGTCTACGTCAAAATCTCCGGGTCTTATCGTAGTTCAACGCAGGCGCCGGATTATCCGGATGTCGCGCCATTCGCCAAGGCACTGATTGCTGCCAACCCGCAACGTATCCTGTGGGGTACGGATTGGCCGCACGTAGACTCTGCGCCCGCGCCGGACCGCAAGCCCACCGACATCGCTCCGTTCTTTCCTATTGATGATGGCCGACTGTTCAATCTGCTGCCCACATGGGCACCGGACCCGGCGCAGCGCAAGACGATCCTCGTGGAGAATCCGGCGAGGCTCTACGGATTTTGAAGGTCGGCGGGACATTATGCAGATGTCCCTGAAGCCCTCTTCCGGCTTGCTCGGCCCTCAATACAGTACAGCCGAATCATTTACGGCGGATTCGCAGAAAAATCTGGCCGTCGCAGTTTTTTTCTGGGAATTCGTGCACTTCCAGAGCACGTTTCTGGCACTGCTCCACGATCCAGTCCAGTGAGTGGTATACGATGCCCGGCGTTCCGCCCTCGTGGCTGGTGCCCACCCAGCAGTCACCCTGATAATCTTCTTCTGCTGATCGGGCCGGCAGATACGAGGTCAGGAAGATGCCCGCCGGGGCCGCGTCGCGCGTAAACGAATTGAGCGAGGCCTCGATCTGCCGCTTGCAGGCATGGGTCCAGATGGATGTTGCCAGAAAGAAATCGAACTGCGTGCCAAAAACCGAGGAGTCGAAGTCCGGGTTGAAATCGAAGTGTGGCTGCTTGAATGCCAGTTCCTCGGGTGTAAAAATATAGCGAAGTCCGTACTCTACCCGCTGCCGGGCTGGTTCAATGCCATAGTAGTGGCCAGCATCGAGGAAACGCACGAGCCAGTAAGCGACCCGCAGGACTCCGCAGCCAAAATCGAGTACCTTGGACTCAGGATTCAATCCTTGCCCGAGCAAAGTCATCAGGTGACTTCGGCCTCCGGACGCAAAGTTCTCGAGAGGTACACCCAGGAACCCATGCCGCGACATCATTTCTTCAGCGCGGGCTTGCACTCCGGACATAGCGCGCTCCATTCTTTAAGACTTAGACGCGTTCTGCGGAAGACTATTTTAATGGAGAACCCGGCGAGACTGTGAAAAACAGTTAGAAGAAGCTTTTAGCTTTTAGCTTTTGGCGAAAAAACAAAAACCTGCCGCAGATGAAAGCAGATTTACGCAGATCGATTTACGGGGGGTACCCCCCTTGCAAGCTTGGGTCGGGAAGTTACTCAGAAAGTTCGACGAGGACTCAAGAATGGGTTATGGGAGGGGTCTGGCTTGCGGGCTTGGGGTGGAAAGAAGAAATTTTTAGCCTTTGCTTTCAGCTTTTAGCCAAGAAAACAAAAGCTCGCTACCGCGGAGGCAGAGTTCGGCGGAGGCTTACACAGCTACTGCGAAGTCGCTATGCGTCAGCTACTGCTCTTGCAATTTTTCAAAGATCTACGAGTCTTCTATCTCAGGCGACGCTACTCGACCGGGATTGATGTTTTTTGTCTTCTGGATTGTCCTGGCTGTCTAATACAGAATAAGGATCCGCTGTGGTCGTGCCGATCATGGTTTGACGCAAATCATTCTCAGGATGGCCAGCTTGGCCAGAGAGCACGTACTCTTGCTGCGCCGCTTCTTTCATGGAGCGCAGCAGGAGGTTGGCTATATTGGCGATGGCTTTGGCGGCGCGGAGGTCTATCTTTCTGCAGCGGAATAGGTTGACGGTCTCGGCCAGCAGTTTGGCCACGTCAGAGGGAGTTTCCAGGGGAATGGCGGCGAGACCGGGAGGCATGGTGAGTGTGTCAGCCTCACGGCTGCGGGCTTCGCCGCCTTCGTTGCGGGCTTCTTTCCGCACTTCTTTCCGGGCTTCTTTCTGCACTTGGGGTGGTTTGCTCTTCTGATCGGGGTCGTGGAAGAAGCAGTAGAATTTGCCGGTTTGGACATCGGCGTGGCAGCGGGCACCGATTTTGCTGATGTGCCGGCAACGGGGTTTGCGAACTTCTGGATTCGTCATCATTGGTGTTCTCCTGTGTACCTCAAAATAATGATGACTTAGATTTAAGCGGAATGTTATGAGATGATATCAGAATGGTACCAAAATAAAATGATATCATTCCGGCACTAAAGTATTGATATTTAAAACAGTTTCAGGTTTCGAGTTTCAAGTTGCTGATCTGCCGATGAAGTCAGTGCATTCTCGACCACAGTCAATTTTGTTCCCACTGCTGGTGTATCCCGGCAAGCACCGGGGCTGAAGCCCATTTGTTTTTGAATCTCAACGAACGCGATACCCGCATGTTTACTGGGTAAAATGAGTTTTGAGGGTGGGACTAGCTGAATACAGCTCCAAGCGCGCAGCTCTCAGCTCCGACTGCTTCCATCCGGGTCTACTGCACTTGCAACTGGATTACAGCAGACTGCTGTACTACAACTGTCTGCGAGGGCACATTTGCGGTACCTGTTACGGTTACTATGAATGTCCCTGTGGGCGTGCCAGGTTGTGGTTGTGGGTTAGAAGTCATGCTGTGGCCACCACCGCATCCGACCGCCAGGCCGAGCAGCGCCAGCACCAACAGAAGGCCTGCTGCCCGCCGTCTCATCCGCAGCGTGCCGGCCAATCCCAATATGGGCAAAGCCAGAGCGTAGAGTGGGAGCGAATTGTGCTTGTCGCCCGATGGTGCCAGCGATGCAAGTATGGGCGCCGTGGTGGTGATGGTTAACGTGGTGCTCCCACCGTTCGTTCCAGGGGTTAGCGAAGGCGGCGAGAAGTTATAGTTCGACAGCGCGGGAAGATTGCTGCAGGAGAAAGACACCTGACCATTGATCGCACCACTGGTTGGCATTAAATTAATGGTGAAGTTGGCCGACTGGCCTGCCTTGATTGCAGTGCTCGCCGAGGAGAGCTGCAGCGCGAACGTGGCTGGTGTAACGTTAATGGTCGTGAACACCGGCCCAACTTGTCCGTTCACGCTCGTCGCCACCTGAAAAGTGCCATTCCCATTGAAGGTATGGCTTGATGCGACGTTGTAGCTGCCTGCAGTGCCGCCCGCGGCAATCGTGGAGGGCGATGGTGGGCACAGACCGTGTATCCCAACGAAAGAGCAGCCATCTATGAAAACAACTCCTGCCGTGTAGCTGGATGCATTGTCAAATGAGTCCGGGTCGGTGAAGCTGGCAACCACAGCGTTCAAGGGCATGCCCTGTACCACCGTGAGAGTAGACGCAGGCACCAGTGTGATTACCGCATCGGGAATGTTCAGGTAGCTGTAAGCAACCGAGTCAATATTATCGGCCACGTCGTGAAGCCGAATCGTAGGGTTAAAAACACCTTCTTCCTTATAGGTGTGCGTACTCGTCACAGTAAATTTTGGCGGGCTGCCTGCAAAAACTCCATTGTCAGTGGGCGATCCATCATTCCAGTCAATGGTGGTGGTGTAATTGCCCGTACCCAGCCCTGTCTGATCATTCAGGAACGCAGTATCGCCACTCGCAGACTTGCCTTCGACCGGATTGATCGGATTGGATGTGTACTGAATCGGCAGAAATGAATATTTCGGTGGAACCAGCATACCGATCTTATCTGCAATAGATTCTGTGAGCCACAGGTTGTGGTCCGGGCCGGTGGTGATGTCCAGCGCGCCCGAGTTGGATGTGGGAATCAGAAACTCCGTTGTGGGTGCAACTGCGGCGCTGCTGGGCGAAATCGGCGCAGGAGTTACCCGGCCGATGATATCTGCGCCTGTCTCCGTGATCCAAAGATTTCCATCTGGACCGGTGGTAATTCGCAGGGCGTTGTAGTTCAAATTCTGAATATTCTCGACCGCGAAGCTCCCGGTCGTGGGCACCGGGTTAAGCGAGAACTGCGGACTGGTTGTCGGAGAGGGAAAGGTTATCGTTGCCCACAGATTTCCATCAGGTCCTGCCGCAATTTGATGCGGAGTATTACCGATTCCCCGGTCGAACTCAGCGAGTGAACCTGCGGTCGTGATGCGTCCCACTCGGGTTGTATTGGACTCCGTAAACCACAAGTTGCCGTCGGGCCCGGCAGTAATATCTTCCAAGCCGCTGTTGGCGCTCAGGGGAGAAAACTCCGACAGCGTGCCACTGGTTGTGATTCGTCCAATTTTATTCGCCCCGAATTCCACGAACCACAAGTTGCCGTCAGGTCCGGCTGCAATGCCTCTGGGCTGGGCGCCTGTTGCCAGCGAAAACTCGGTGACCGTACCACCAGTGGTGATGCGCCCAATCTTGTCTGCGGATTTCTCGGTAAACCATAGTGCGCCGTCAGCCCCAGCCACGATCGCAAAGGGGCCGCTGCCCGTGCCAAGAGCGAACTCGGTCACGGTACCGGAAGTCGTAATGCGGCCAATCTTGTCTGTCCCCGGCTCGGTGAACCAAAGCGCGCCGTCTGGCCCGCTGGTGATATGAGAAGGGTGGCTGCCGCTGGTCAGCGCGTATTCGGTAATGCCGGCAAAAGCAGGGACTGCCATCAGCAGCACAACAAAAATAACTTTCCTGGCAGAGAAGACAGCGGACGACACAACTGCATTCATGACCCATACCCTCCGGGCGGCCCTGACGAATACACAACAGAATAGCCCTTTTCCGACCCGGAGATTTTAAGCAAATTTGGAGAGATAGTCTCAGGCGAACATTTTACGAAAACACAAAATCGGCTTAAAATAACTGGATATGGCTTCCCTGCCTGTCCCCGAATCCCTTGCCTGGGCCCATCCTGTGGTACAGGAGTGGTTCGTGCGACGCTTTGGCACGCCTACCGAGCCGCAGGAGCAGGGCTGGCCCCACATCTTGAGCGGGCGGGCGACGTTGATCTCCGCGCCTACGGGTTCTGGCAAAACGCTCTCGGCTTTTCTGGCCTGCATTGACCGTCTGGTGCGCAAGGCGCTTGCCGGACACCTCGAAGACCGCACGGAAGTTCTCTACATTTCTCCGCTTAAGGCGCTGGGCAACGACATCCAGAAAAATCTTGAAGCTCCGCTGGGCGAGATTCTGCAACTTGCCGGCGAGCGTGGTTTGCTGATGCCTGAGATTCGCACTGCGGTCCGCACCGGGGATACACTCGCTCACGAGCGGCGCCGGATGCTGAAGCATCCGCCGCACATCCTGGTGACCACGCCCGAGTCGCTCTACATCCTGCTGACGGCCGAAGGAAGCCGGGCCACCCTGCGCGACGTGGAAACCGTGATCGTGGATGAAATCCACGCCATGGCCGATGACAAGCGCGGCGCGCACCTCACGCTCTCGCTGGAACGGCTGGAGGCCATCACGCATAAGCCTCCGGTGCGCATCGGACTTTCGGCGACGCAGAAGCCTATCGAAGAAGTTGCACACTTCCTCACCGGCAGTGGACGCCCCACGCCTGCCATCGTCAACATCGGACACAAGCGCACGCTCGATGTTGCCATCGAAGTGCCTGGCATTCCTCTCGGCCCCATTGCCACCAACGAGATGTGGGATGAAATCTACGAGCGCATCGCCGAGCTGGTGCGAGCCCACCGCTCGACGCTGATCTTCGTTAACACGCGCCGCCTGGCCGAGCGGGTTGCCCACAACCTCATTGAGCGCCTGGGAGAAGATGCGGTCGCCGCGCATCACGGCAGCCTTTCGCGCAAGCTGCGCCTCAACGCCGAGCGCCGTCTCAAAGCGGGCGAAGTTCAGGCGCTGGTGGCTACTGCTTCCTTGGAATTGGGAATTGACGTGGGCACCATTGACCTCGTCTGCCACCTCAGCTCGCCTCGCTCGATAGCGGTGATGCTGCAGCGTGTCGGCCGCGCCGGTCACTGGCGGGGAGCGATTCCTAAGGGCCGCATCTTCCCGACCACGCGCGATGAATTGGTGGAAACCTCTGCCCTGGTGCACTCCATTCGCCAGGGGGAGCTCGATCGCCTCATCATCCCCGATGCGCCTCTTGATATTCTGGCGCAGCAGATTGTGGCGACTTGTGCCACGACTGCTCCAGCTAGTACGCGGAGTGATCTTACAAATGATGGCCCACCCGAAGGGGCCGGGGCTAAAGCCCAAAACTCTTTGGACCTTCTTCCCCGGCCTGAAGGCCGGGGCTCCCACCTTGGGCCGCAAGCGGCGCACGAGGATGTGCTTCGCTCACCCATGGCTGAAAGCTATAGGCTGCCAACCGGAAACACTATTTCTGAGACAGTCTCCAATCAAGATGCCTGGAGCGAAGATGAACTCTTTTCACTCGTCCGCCGCGCTTATCCTTACCGCGATCTGGCGCGCTCGGACTTTGATGCCATCGTGGAGATGCTCTCGGAGGGCATCGCCGCCCACCGTGGACGCTACGGAGCTTACCTGCATCGCGACCGCGTGCATGGCGTTCTGCGCCCGCGCCGAGGAGCGCGGCTGGCTGCGATCACCAGCGGCGGTGCAATTCCGGAGAATGCTCTCTTTACCGTGGTTGCTGAACCGGAGGGCACCGTAATCGGGACCCTCGACGAAGATTTCGCCGTGGAGAGCAACAAAGGCGATATCGTGCTGCTGGGAAATACCTCGTGGCGCATCCGCCGTATCGAATCCGCCGGCCGCGTGATCGTGGAAGATGCTCACGGCGCGCCTCCCAGCGTTCCTTTCTGGCTGGGCGAGGCCCCGGGACGAACCACTGAACTTTCTAACGAAGTAGCGAGACTGCGCCAGAGAATCAGCGACATGACGCCGAACCTTTCGCCCATCAGCCTCGCGCAAAATTTTGCCTCGGGTTACTCGCCTGAAGTCGCGGCTGGGGTTGCCTGGCTCAAAGAGAATTGCGGTCTCGAGCGCTCTGGCGCCGAGCAACTCGTCGAGTACATCGTCACTGGACGCGCCGTGCTGGGCGCTGTTCCTACGCAAGACTGCATCATCGCCGAGCGCTTCTTCGATGAGGGCGGCGGCATGCAGCTCGTGCTGCACGCTCCCTTCGGCGCACGCATCAACAAGGCCTGGGGCCTCTCGCTGCGCAAGCGCTTCTGTGTTTCGTTCAACTTTGAGTTGCAGGCCGCCGCAACCGATAACGGATTGAACATCTCTTTGGCCGAGCAGCACAGCTTTCCGCTCGCCGATGTCTTCCAGTTCCTGCACGCCGATACCGTGCAGCCTGTGCTGCAACAGGCCGCGCTGCTCTCTCCTATTTTTGGAACTCGCTGGCGCTGGGATGCCAACCGGGCCCTCGCCCTGCTGCGCTTTCAGGGCGGCAAGAAAGTTCCGCCACAAATCCAGCGCATGAGGTCTGACGACCTGCTGGCTTCGGTCTTCCCTGATGTCGCTGCCTGTCAGGAAAATGTGGATGGCCCCATTCAGCTCCCCGATCATCCCCTGGTAAAAGAGGTGATGAAAGATGTCTTCCATGAAGCCATGGATCTGTATGGTCTGCAGCGCGTGCTGCGCGGCATCGCCGATGGTTCCATCCGCTGCCTTGCGGTGGATACGCCCGTGCCCAGCGTCTTCTCGCACGAGATCTTGAACGCTAATCCTTATGCCTATCTCGACGATGCGCCTCTCGAAGAGCGACGCGCCCGCGCCGTCGAGATGCGCCGCATGCTTCCCGAATCGGTCTTGCAGGAAGTCGGCAAGCTCGACCCCGCCGCCATTGCCCAGGTGTGCCAGGAAGCCTGGCCCGACGTGCGCGATGCCGACGAACTCGCTGACGTGCTGCACACTCTCATCGCTTTGCCAGAGCCGTGTGGCACGGCCGTCCCCGGCTGTGCGAGTCCAGAATGGACCAGATATTTTGAGGCGTTGAGAACACACTCCCGTGCCACCCGCGCCACCGTTGACGGCAAAATCTTCTGGGTTGCCGCTGAGCGTGGCCAGACTTTTTCTGCTCTCTACCCCAATGCCCAGTACGAAGACGCATTGCCTTCAGTCGAAACAACTCAGCCTTCGTTCTCCGACGCTCTACTTGCCGCGCTCAACGGCTGGATGACACACATCGGCCCCACTACCGCCGGTCATCTCTCCGCGCTGCTCGGCATTCCCGCGAGTGAAATAGATAAAACGCTTCTGCGCATCGAATCCACCGGCAGCATTCTGCGTGGCCAATTCACTGGAACCGCAGGCAAGGAACTGGAGTGGTGCGAGCGCCGCCTGCTCGCCCGCATCCACCGCCTTACCTTGGGCGGCTTGCGCAAGCAAATCGAACCTGTAACCGCCGCGCAATTTATGCGCTGGCTCCTGCGCTGGCAACACGTCTCGCCTGGCACACAGATTTCCGGCAACACCGAGCGCGGCACACTTGAAGTCTTGCGCCAACTGCAGGGCTTTGAAATTCCCGCGAGCGCCTGGGAGCGCGAGGTGCTGTCGCGCCGCATGACCAACTATGATCCCAAAATCCTGGATCAGCTCTCGCTCACCGGCGCTATCGGCTGGGGCAGACTCTCGCCTCACCCCGCAACCCTTGAAGACTCCAGCGACGGACGCCGTCGCGTCATCCCTACCAGCGTTGCTCCTATTACATTCTTTGTGCGCGAAGAGTCTGACTGGATGCTGCTGCACCACAATCTCCCCTCCGATGGCACCCAGACTGAAACGACCAAAGCCTC